>CAJWRP010000171.1 GCA_913046025.1 uncultured Chloroflexota bacterium | reverse complement strand
CTGGTGGGCATGTAGGCTCTCACTTGGTCTGTATGCCCAAGCTGCTGTTTTACTGTTTTACTGAAGGTGAAGTCTCAACCTACTCAAACTGACATTATCAGCTGCTGCAAGCTAAATCTGCCCGCTCTAGCTGGCAACATGTGTGCTGAATGCGGCAACAGATCCCCGGCCTGACGGCCAAAGAAGAAGAACCAGAAAAAGGCGAGCATCGAGGACGTTTATTAAAAGACGGAAATTTTGTACTGGAACTCGCCATCTTTGAAGAATCGTCCGACGGAAAAGAAGAGCCCATACCAGGTTCGAGAGCAGGCGTTATTGCACTTATTGTTGTTGGGCTCGCGATTGGCTCAGTGCTTGTTGCGGTGGTCGGAATCCCGCTGCTCAGAAACTAGGCCCAGCCGGGTGTCATTTGGGGCATCACAACAAGGATATGCTCTAAGGAATCTCATAAGCCAATCGAGTTGCCACCACAAGGCCTTTTGGTATATTGTTGGCCCTATCGAAGCTGCGTTATGAAATGGCTCGAAGCCATCTCATAAAACAAGCAGCTCCCCCAGTCTAATGACCCGCAAGGAGTGATACTATGGCAACCGTTGGTTCCGGTGATTACAGGTATGAGCTAGTGCCCTCATGGCCGAATCTTCCCAAGCATTGGGAGATTGGTCTGTGTTCTGACGGCGCTGTAAATGCCAACGACGAGGTACATATTTTCAGCCGGGGTCTACATCCGCTGACTATTTGGGACACGGATGGAAACTTCATCTCCTCGTGGGGCGAAGGGACCTTCTCAGCAAACCCTCACGGCATTTACATTGCCCCTAACCAAAACATATGGCTAGTCGACCGTGACTTTCACATAGCTGTCGAGTACACGCCTGGAGGACAGGAACTTCGCAGGCTCGGCGAAAAGCTGGCTCCATCGCCCTCTTTCCAGGGAATGCCGTTCAACATGCCGTCGGGTCTGGCCTACGCCCCCAACGGGGACATGTTCGTTTCAGACGGCTACGGAGGTCACCGCGTGCATCGGTTTGACTCCGAGGGCAAATTGCTGAATTCGTGGGGCAAGGAGGGCACCGGCCCAGGTGAATTCGCACTGCTTCACAACATCTGGGTAGATAGCAGAAGCCGAATATTCATATGCGACAGGGAAAACGACCGTATTCAGATTTTCGACGTTGATGGCAATTTCATTGAGGAATGGACCGACGTGGTGCGCCCAGGCGATGTCTACTTCTTAGATGACATTGTCCACGTTATCGAGTCCGGTCCCGAAGGCGGCGTAAGTCTATGGGATCTCGACCACAACCTGATCACCCGCTGGAGCTGCAACGACCCGGCGCCTGGAACGCTACTTGGTGGCCACGGTATCTGCGTAGACTCTCAGGGCAGCATATACGTGACAGAAATTGGCCAAGGCCAACGCGTAACAAAGTTCCAAAAGCTTTAGTTTTGAATAGCGGGCAGAGCAACTTAGCCTGACGCAAGTTATGGTCTAGCCGAGGCTAGTCATTAGGTTCGAAAATGCTAATTTTGTAAGACCGGCGAACCAAGCTGGCCGTATGAAACTTGTATTTAATCTTGGTCGCCTAAATGAGGTTTCTACAGCCTTTTTGCAAGACCAGTGAACCAGGCTGGCCGTACGGTGCTTGTTGTTAATCTAGTCTCTTTAGTGCAGGTTTCTACGGCCTATTTAGTCGACAAGTGGACCGCTAAGGGATTGAGAGTGGCCCTTTAGACAGCAGTAGTTTTGCTGGTACCCTTACAATACGAAAAAAACGGAGCGAGAAAATTGAGATTTGGAGCTTTCTGGCAAGTGCCAGGATCAGAGGGCGAGACAGTGCAACGTCGGCACTGGCAGACTGTTGAGGAGATCGTTCTAGCCGAGGAATTAGGATTCGACACGGCCTGGCTGGCAGAGTCACCCTTCTATCCCGCCCGCCAGATGTCCAATCCACTTATGGTTGCCGTAGCCGCCGGGCAGCACACCAAGTACATACGCTTCGGGACGCTGGCAGCGCAGGCTCCGTTACACCATCCCTTCCACATGGCTACACAAGCAGCTACCTGCGACATATTGACGAACGGCCGGCTGGACCTGTGCCTGGGCGGGCGTTGGGGCTCAGCTTCAGGCTTAAGCATCGGCCATTCAGCGGACATTTCTATTGAGGAGAGCCGAGGCCGCGTCGCCGAAGCCGCAGAACTCATTCGCCTGGCCTGGACCGAGGACCGGGTAAACTTCAATGGCAAGTACTGGACGGCTAAGGACCTGCCTGTGCCTCCACATCCTGTGCAAAAACCTTACCCACCGATACTTCTGGCAACCAACAGCGACAGCACCTTCACATACGCTGCCAAGCTCGGCGTAGGCATGATCGCCACCAACATGATCCAGCCCACACCCAAGTTGGCTGAGCGCATGGTCGATTTTGATGCCGCCAAGGTGCCTCATAGGCTAGGGCAACACCAGCCAGCCCATGTAGCCATCTCATTTTTCGTAGCAGAGACCAAAGAGAAGGCCCGGTTGATCGCCGGCAAGAACTGGCGCGTACGCGATATCCTGTCCGAGGCACCCGGGCAAGCGGCCTCGATTGTGGGCGCAACCAGGCCTGAATTCTCCAGCGGCGCAGGAAGTTGGGCAACATGGGATTTTGAGGAGGCCGAGAAGCACTGCATTTACGACGACGTGGCTGGCTGTATAGAAAGGCTCCGCGAACTACAGGTGGCGTTGCCACACATGGAGCAGTGTATTTTGGAGTTCAACCGACGTGGCAGGATATCCAGCGAAGAGATCAGAGACTCCATGCGGCTATTTTCCGAAAAAGTTCAACCGGCGTTGGCAGGAATCGAAGCCACGAGCTAAGTTTGAATAATCCGAATAGTAATGCCTACCCAGGAGAGATATAAAAATGAAAGCGATTCAGATAATGGAGACCGGCGGACCAGAGGTTATGAAGTACATCGATCTGCCTGACCCAACACCAAAGGCCGGACAGGTCGTAGTACAGCCAAAGGCCTTGGGCGTAAATTTCACCGACGTATATACCCGGGCTGGTGTGAACCCTCCCGCCTCCCTTCCCACCGTGATCGGCCTGGAGGGAGCCGGTGTGGTGACAACTCTGGGTGACGGAGTGACCAGCGTTGCTGTTGGAGACCGCGTGGCCTGGTCGGGAGTTCCCGGCTCCTACGCAGAGCTTGTGGCAGCACCGGCAGACAAGCTGGTCAAGCTCCCAGAGAGCCTGAGTTTTGAGGACGGTGCGGCGATAATGCTGCAAGGCATGACGGCGCACTACCTCTGCCACAGCAGCTTCCCCATCAAGCCAGGCGACACGGCGCTGGTTCATGCGGCAGCCGGAGGCGTTGGGCTGATTCTGACTCAGATGATCAAAATGCTGGGCGGTACGGTGATTGGCACCGTCTCCACCGACGCCAAGGCCGAGTTGGCCAAGAACGCTGGCGCGGACCACATCATCAAGTACACCGAGCAAGATTTCGAAGAAGAGGTTGGCAAGATCACAGGCGGCGCGGGAATCGAAGTCGCTTACGACTCCGTCGGCCTGACCACCTTTGACAAGAGCATCGCGTGCCTAAAGCACCGCGGGTACCTGGTGCTATTCGGCGCATCCAGCGGTCAGGTACCGCCTGTGCCGATCCCTGTCTTGAATGCCAAATCGCTGTTCTTGACCAGACCTGGTCTAGTTAGCTACACGCTTACTCGCGAAGAGCTTGAGCAGAGGGCTGGTGATGTCTTGGGCTGGGTCGCTTCCGGCAAATTGAAGCTGCACATGCACGGTAGCTTCCCGCTGAGCGAGGTTGCCGACGCGCATACACAGCTAGCGGGGCGTCTCACTACCGGCAAACTGCTTCTCATACCGTGACAATGCCACAGCCATTAATTTAGGGATACTGACATGCCAGACACATCAGGGACAAGACCTAAGATCAAAATAGTGGCAACCGGCGGAAGTATCGCGGGGCAGGGCCCCGATCGCTTGGACTACATACTGTACCCAGAGGTCGGGGGACACCTGACGATAGACGAGTCCTTGGCCCGCATTCCAGAATCCGCCGATATAGCTGACATCTCCGCGGAGGACCTGGTCAGCGTCGGCAGCACGGCCATAGGTCCTGGCGACTGGCTTGCCTTGGCCAACAAGATCAACGGCTTGCTGGCAGAGGACCCGGACCTCGCAGGCGTCGTCGTTACACACGGCACAGCGACCCTGGAGGAGACGGCCTACTTCCTACATCTGACGGTGAAATCGACGAGGCCCGTGGTCATAACAGGCGCGATGCGTCCGCCCACGGCCATGGGCACGGATGCTGACCTTAACCTGATGGACGCCATACGTCTGGCATCAAGTCCGCGAGCTACCGGCATCGGCGTGCTAACTGTGCTTAACAACGAGATTCACTGCGGAAGGGACGTCACGAAGTCCAACACGTACAGGGTGGATACGTTCCGGCCCAACGAGCTGGGCTTTCTCGGATACGTAGACTCCGACGGCCAAGTGATGATCTACCGGAAGCCGACACGAGGCCACACGGTGGACACGACCTTCGACGTAAGCGGGCGCACGTCGCTGCCTCGCGTGGACATCGTGTATGCCTACGCCGGTGCAGACGGAATGTTAGTCGATGCCGCCTCCAACGCGAGCAGCGATGGGCTGGTCCTGGCAGGCTTCGGTGGCGGCACCTTCCCACCTTCATTTATCGAGGCCGGAGTACGGGCTGTGGAAAAGGGCATCCCAGTGGTGTTAGCATCGCGCTCCACGGCTGGCCGGGTCATCATCACGCCGCGAAAAACAGAGCAGGGCTTTATGGTCAGCGACAACCTGCCGCCGCAGAAGGCCCGCATTCTTCTCATGCTGGGACTAGCAGTGACCAAGGACAAGGCAGTGCTGCAGGATTTCTTCTACACCTACTGAATTTTAGATTTCCGGGAACTGCGCTACTCCAGTCAGACCGAAACGAGTCCCACTGAAACCTAATGTAACCGGCGTTAGGCCGACATAACTCACGCCGATGGAGTAGACAATGAACATATACGACTGCATTCGAACACGGCGAACTGTGCGAAATTTCAAGCCCGACCCTGTGCCGCCCGAGCTTATACACAAGCTGGTACAGGTGGCGCGCTGGTCGCCAAGCTCCAGCAACCTACAGCCGTGGCACCTGGTTGTGATCACAGAGCCCGACACCATAAAGAAACTGGCTGAGATAGCCACCCAAGGACCGTTCATCGGCGACGCGCCTCTGCTCATCGCCATGGTCATGGAAGAGACGAACCGCCCTGCCCTGGACGCTGGTCGCGCTATTCAGCAGATGGAGCTTCTGGCGTGGTCAGAGGGAATGGGCACCTGCTTCGTTGGCTTCCGAGAGCAGTCTCAGCAAGAAGCCGTCAAGAGACTTCTGGAAATCCCAGACAACATGGAGCTCATTACAGTGCTCCCCTTCGGCTTCCGCGGCGACAGGCCAAAGGGAACCGGAGTGCCTCGCAAACCCATGGCCGAGATGGCGCATCAGGGCAAATTCGGCGTGCCATACACGGGCTAGCATCGCCAAGTTGCCCAGCTATTGGGCGAAGTCTATAATGCCGACAAGTCGTTCACACCGGAACGGCTGCACTTTCGAACATGAGGTAGACAGTCATGACATTGCCTGAACGAATGAAGTTCGGAATCTTTATGGGGCCCTTTCACAGAGTCGGCGAGAACCCGACGCTGGCGCTGGACCGCGACCTCGAACTGGTGCAGTGGCTGGATTACCTTGGCTTCGACGAGGCCTGGATTGGCGAGCACCACAGCGCTGGCTGG
>CAJWRP010000170.1 GCA_913046025.1 uncultured Chloroflexota bacterium | reverse complement strand
GGTAGCGCATACGGGATTCGAACCCGTGATCTTCGCCTTGAGAGGGCGATGTCCTTGGCCACTAGACGAATGCGCCACGCAACAAGCCTACTGGCTGGGGATAGAGGATTCGAACCTCTGCTTAGGGAACCAGAATCCCTCGTCCTACCACTAGACGAATCCCCAGCTACATGAAAATTCTAACAGTCCGGTCTCATATTATCAAGCCAGAGTGCGGTGCTCTGAACCGCGTATTCATGGCGTTTCCTCGGAAGAACGGCAGGAGATTTATCTGGTGCACCCGGCAGTCTTCGGCCAAGACAATACGTCCAATCGGGTGGGAGTGCTACCGGTTGATACTGATGAGGAACTGCATTACCCGAGTTTCAGTATTCCAGTCCACCGTCGTTAAAGATGCGATGTTCACCGCGCTGAAGAGATCCGTCTCTTCTATCTGCCCCACGTAGTTTATGGCTGTCGTCCTCGTAGCGGCGTACCCCTCCACAGAAATCTCTCCACTTCGGATCGACACGCTAGTAGGAGCGACCCCGGTGAAAATAGTTTCGAACATCGCGTCTACGCTCTCCACGAAGCTTACAGGTTCACCCAGGAGATCGAACGTCTCTTCCTCAAGGAGGACAGTGCGGTCCTCTCCATGGAATACGAAGGCGAAAATGGTCGTTGGCCCTGCTATGCTCAGGCCCACGAGGACCAAGACCGCTACGTGTTCTACTCAGTCATTCCAGTGACAGCGCCTGAAGGTAGGCGGATCGCGGTGGCTGAGCTGCTAACAAGGGCAAACTATGGCATGTTGATTGGCAATTTTGAGTTGGATTTGGACGATGACGAAATCCGATACAAGACCAGCATAGACATGGAAGGTGTGGTTACTACGTCTCCTGAAGACAGGTCAGTGAGCACGCTTCTGTGGAAATCACTGGTCTATGCGAATGTTCTGACTAGTGACCAGTACTTGCCAGCCATCAAATCCGTCGTCGAAGGCCTTACAGAACCCGCTGAGGCGATGCAGCGAATTGAGGATTCTGCGATCGCCTGAAGTATTCGGGCTTGGAAATGCTGATAGCCTGGGCTCCCCTATGTGGCCAGGAGCGACGCCAACTGGCGGACGTCGTCTAGAGTGTCCAATGACTCGATTGCACTGATGATCTCGGACTGACGTTCAGGCGATATCACTGGGTTAGAAAGATCGGTGAACTTCTGCTTCATTTCGTCCCATGTTAGGCCGTTTTCAGCGTCGCCTTTGGGATACGTGACGTCGCTGCGAAGGTTGCGACCATCGGTGGTGTCTACCTCTGCCCATGCGCGCCACTGCTTCGGGAAAGTGGAGTCCAGTTCGGGGTCGGCTACACACTTCACCTTGGCCATCAGGTCTCTTATTTCTGGCCTCTCCGGCACACCTACAGCGTACTCATTTAGGCCTGCCCTGCCGTACGCCAATGCGATGGCCGCGCTAAAGGGCATGCTAAACTGCATGTCCACTACGGAGGACGGGTTGCGCTTCTGCTCCTCAGGATGCGCCACTAGTCCGAAACCAGCGGTCAGCACCCCAACTCGAATGCCCTTGACCTGCAGAGGTTGCAGATCGTGCTCCCTTTTAAGCTCCAGCAGGCAGTCTATGGGGCCCTGGTTGTAACGACAGCACGCGTGTGGCTTGATACCAGTCTGGGTAATAAGAAACTCTTCACCTAGACCCCTAAGCACCTCGCCAGGGTCGGCATCGTCCGAATAGGCCCTGAGGAAGCCGTTATCGCCTTCCAGAATGGTCGTTGGTCCCAGGAAGCCTGACTGAGCAAGCAATGCGGCCCAGATGCCACTGTGGGAGGCCCAACCAGGGTGTAGCCGTTTTGTCCATGCGCCTTGGGCCAGGTACTCCATGCTGCCCGCAGTCTGGCTACCCGCTACGCCCAATGCATGGGCAAAAGAGTCTCCTTTGAGTCCCAGCAGGCGACCAGCCACTGCTGCCGCGCCGAAAGCCCCGCACGTGCCTGTTGGATGAAAGCCTCTGCCATAGTGCTCGACGGGCTTCAAGGCTCTGCCCAGGCGCACCATGACATCGTAACCAGCCACGACAGATGTAATGAAGCTCTTGCCATCTACAGGAACGACGTCGGCCATGGCCATTGCCGTTGGGAACGCAACGACGCCCGGGTGTAGCGAGGACTCGTTGTTCACGTCGTCCAGCTCAATGCTGTGGAAAGCTGTGCCGTTTACCATAGCGGCGTATTCCGGCAGCGTCCGTTTGGAGGTCCCTATGATGGTTGATGCACCGGGCCTGTTCAGCTGCTCGATAGCATTGACAACGGCCTTAGCGGAATCAGTTGTGGAGCCGCGCAGCGCAACCCCTGCGAAATCCAGACAAAGGTACTTGGCCCAGTCAACTATCTCAGGAGACAAGTCTTCATACGACAGCTCTGCCGAGTAGTTGGCCAACTTCTTGGTAACTTCTTCGCTCTTATCGAACTTGTTACTCTGCAGCGTCACGAACTTCTCCTGGTGTTATATTTTGAATCATGGGCGAGAGGGCAGGCTGTGTGGCTCGCCAATTCTCGCGGCTAAACGGCAGTACTCATACTAGCGTCTTCCGGGCCAGACGGGCTCGTGGTAACCCAGAGGCGCTGTAGGCCTTGCCCAGTGAGGCTTCGTTTCCGAGAGGCTGATAACAGGTCCGAGATGGTCGAGGCGGCCTACAGGAGTATCGCTCGTCATCGACCAGCTCTCCAGTTCGTCAATTGTGAACTCACTCGGCACATCTTTCAGGTCTGCTTCTGCAATCTGACCGCGGTCGACAAGCCACTTCCCGGTCTGCGCCAGGGAGATGCGGACCAGCCAGCTTCCGCCTTCGCGAGCACGACGGCCGAGACCCACCATTCCGCCAAAAGCCATCAGGTAGCCGGTCAGGTAGTCGATGGCCGAGACGGGGTAGAACTGCGGACTGCGCTCTGCATTCGGGAAGAGCTCGCCCTGCCGACTGGTGATTCCACTAACGGTCTGGATCACGGTGTCGAAGCCACGGCGTGATGCCCAGGGGCCCATATGGCTAAAGGCGGAAAGCGAGATGTAGACGATGCCCGGTCGTATTTCGGACAGCTCCTCGGGGGATAGGCCTCGTCCTCCAAGAGTGCCCGGTCGATAACCCTGGGAGAACACATCAGTTTCTCGGACAAGATTGCGAAGAGTACTCAGGTCCTGGTCTTCTCGCAGATCGAGCTGCGCCTGTAGCTTGCCGTGACCCGTGTCGTATTCCTGATAACCGAGATTAGGCAGGTGTGCCCCTGTGATCTTCATGACGTCCGCGCCGTGCTCTGCCAGGGTGCGCGCGCAGGTGGGGCCGGCCAGGACGCGCGTCAGGTCAAGCACTCGTATGCCCGACAGTGGTCGGTCGCCGTCCGGCAATTTCTCTGGGGCACTTTCGCCAATCTTGACGATCTCCATAACGGGCAGGCCTGCGATGGCTGCGGCCTGTGGGTGCGTCGCCCACTCGTCCATGGTGCGGACCATACCGCCAGCGCCGTTGGCCGCTATGATGGCCTCTTCCAGTTCTTGAGCGTCCCAGTTGGCTACGGCTTTGGTCACAGCGTCGCGGTTCTCTGCCACGCCGAGAACGTTCATGGCCGCCGCCCTGTGGTTCGGAAAATTGCAGTGCAGGTAGCTCCAACGACCATCTTTTGTTGGGTAGACTCCCATGACAGCGTTGCGCCGGGTGGAGATGGACTCTCCGTCCATCTTCATGTAGTGCCCACTGCGCATGGACGCCGTCGCCCGCCGGGTATCGACTGCGACCTCCTGGCGACGCCCGGTGCGCAGTTCCCAGAGGTCTGTAACGGCCAAGCCTACCGCTCCCAGAGTAGCGGAGCTGGTCTCGCCTATGCGAAACGAGGTAGGTAGGATTGGGTCCGTTCCACTGGTGATATTGACAGTGTCAGCCTTTTCTTCAGGCCAACCGGCAAGAGGCATGAGCGAACGTAGAGCTTCGTTTGTCATATTCAGTAATGTGCCTTTTCAATATGGTGTGAGCCTATCAAAGCAGGTCAATGCATTGGAGTCAATTGGCGGGTGTATTCAGGGGAGGTCATGCATTACTGATGGATAGTTAACAGTGAATACGCTTAAACATTGACAGTACTAATGCCCTCTACGAGTCTTTGTCCAACCAATTAGTTTGCTTTCCCTTGCCAGATTACTTGTTTTGGAGTGATGTCTAATGACCAATGAAAAACTTACCGTCCTGGTTGGAATGCCTGATGATTACTGGGATCTGATCGGTGAGAAATCAAAAGACGATCTATTAAATCCTCATCCCGATGTTAGAGTCTTGGCAGCAAGTGAAGCAGAAGCCTTTGCCGAAAAGGCACCGGAGGTTGACGGCATTATGGTCATAGACTATGCAATACTTGCAGGTGTTTTGAAGCAGGGTTCCCGTCTTCGCTGATTGCATTCCCTTCCTGCGGGCGTAGATGACCTTCTGAGTCCCGAACTCATGGTGGCAGACCACATCAAGTTCACAGCCTCCAAAGGACCGTATGCGCCACTGATAGCCGAGCATATGGTGCTACTGATGTTGTCGCTGGCAAGAAATATGCCTGGGTTAATCAAGTATCAGGAAGAACACAGGTGGGTAAAGGACATGCGAAAGGGCGCGCCGCAAACATCGGCCCAGCTGCTTGGCAAAACAATAGCGATATTGGACGTTGGCCAGATCGGTGATAATCTGGCCCGGATGTGTAAGGTCGGTTTCGGGATGCGGGTCTTGGGTATGTTTCGCACGACCTGTAACAGCGAGCATGTAGACCGTTATTTTGACCGCTCCGAATTGCTAGATGCACTGAGACAGGCTGATGTTGTTGCCCTATGCCTCGCGCAGACTCCCGCAACAGAAAATATCATCGGCAAACCGGAGCTTGAGGCCATGAAGCCTTCTGCGATTCTCGTTAACGCCGCACGGGGCGGACTTATTGATGAGGACGCCCTTGTTGAAGCAATGAATGTGGAAGTCATAGATGGCGAGATTCTGAGTGGATAATAACCAAAGGTTCGCTAATGGCGAGCCGTTATTAGCGAACTGTAAATCGTCATGAGGACTATTAGTACAGCAAGCACGTCCGAATAGCGAGAGAGCCCAGATTAGAACGGGCTAGATAGCTTAGTTCTATTGCATGTCCATAGCGCGGATGAGGTTGGCCATCTCTATAGCGGCCAGGCCTGAACTGTAGCCGTTGTTGCCGGCTTTGCCCCCAGAGCGATTGATGGCCTGATCGATGGTGTCTGTGGTCAAGATACCGAATATGACCGGAACGCCAGTAGCCACGGAGGCGTTGGAGATGCCTTTCGCGGCCTCGCCAGCCACATGCTCGTAATGATCAGTCTCTCCGCGGATCACTGCTCCAAGACAGATGACGGCCTCGTACCCTCCAGACCCTGCCATCTTTTTGGCTACCAGAGGAATCTCGAATGCCCCGGGCACGGAGACGACAGTGATGTCGTCGTCGCGGACGCCATGCTTCGTCAAGGCGGCCATCGCCCCGTTCTGCAGCTTGGATGTGAAAAAGTCGTTGAATTTGGCGACGACAATGCCGATTCGAAGCCCTGCGCCGTCCAGTTCGCCCTGTAATTCTCTACTCACTACCTATTCACCATCCGCTGCGGCTGCATCTAAGTATTCCGGGTCTATGAGATGGCCCATGCGTTCCTGTTTAGTCTTCATGTACCGTCGATTTTCGTCGTTAACCGGCGCGATTATTGGCACCTGCTTCACAAGCTTCAGCCCGAAGCTCTCCAGACCAACCACCTTCTTAGGATTATTGGTTAGGAGTCTCA
>CAJWRP010000169.1 GCA_913046025.1 uncultured Chloroflexota bacterium | reverse complement strand
GACACCTAAGTGACCTTTATTTTGCACGGTCATCTGCCAGGCGTACATCCAAAATTGCCCTGAGGTGTGTTTCCCATAACTCTCTATTAAACGTCAACAAGCTCGAGGGCCGGCTCAGACTGCTTGACAGGTGCAGCGCTTTTGGGTTGGGAAGACTTTCCAGGGGTTGTCGCTCCATGCAGAAGGCCTCAGACTTGGCAATGGTTTCTCTATTATTCGCTTGCTAAGTGCAGAGTCCTCCCAATTGCCTTCCTAGGCTATACTGTCCTCAGAGCCAGGCTCGTGCGGGTTGGAGGCCAGAACCTGGCGGCTAGGAATCCCATGGGGGATTAGGTGCAACGGGGGCGCGTTTAGATGAAGCTGATGTCCATAAAGCTACTTGTGCTATCAACATCTCTTATGTTGCTGCTAATAGCTTGTGGCGGTGGTATTAGTGAATCTGATATCGATGCCACCGTAGAGGCTAGGGTTACCGAAGAGCGTGCCACAGAGGCCACTGTGGAAGCCAAGGCGCAGGCAAGAGCGAAGGCTATGGTTGCGGCTACTGCTGAGGCAGCGCCTACTGCCAAACCTGTACCACCCACAGCTACGCCGACATTAGTACCTGCTACGCCAACTCCGACTCAGGTGCCATCCACAGCAACACCTGCACCTACATCTACTATTTGGAAGGTGCTTACTTATGATTCCGACTCGTTTTCTATATCTGTCCCTTCTAATTGGGAAGTCGAAATGGATTCGGATTTACTCTCTCTGCTAAATCCAACAATTGGGGTAGCAGCACTTTTCTTTGCCGTAGACGAGTCTACAGGAAACAACGTTATGGTATTCGGTGACTTCCGGGAATTGTTTGAGCCGGAGCCTCAACTCATAGACATTAATCAATACGTCGAATCCCAGATGGATGACCTTCAGGAAAGCGTCGGTAAGGCAACAACAATAAATAAGACTGGTGTCGTAGTCGATGGCATAGAAGCCACTCAACTTAGGATGAATAAGTCTGATTTATTACTGATCATGAATATATTGATCAGTAATAAACCACGTATGTTATGTGGATCGATGCCCTTCATAGTACAGGGGGTTTCAAGCCCTGAAGACATATCAATCATAGAAAAGGCATTGGATAGCTTCACAGTGTTGCCAACCGCGGCGATTGGCGTTGATTGTACCGATAGGACATCCTTGAGTTTGGACCCTGCTCCCAAAACAGATTTTCCAGAGACTATCCCCGCAGCCATCCTGGTTAACGAATTTCTCGATGACGCCGCTCGTGCAAGTGAAAAGTATTACCTCCAAACACTTACCGTAGATGGCCTTGTTTACTTAATCGACTATGACCTGGCTGGCAACCTGTATGTCTCAGTGTCCGAGTATGATGAATTCATAGAGATGAATACCGTTTGGTGCATGATTTCTAATCCAAAAGAAGTAGAAGATTTAAGGGAAGAAAATAGAGTGACAGCCAAGGGTGTATTCTCGGAGTTTGATCTGTTTGATGTCGTGTTAGATCCCTGTTCAATAATAGAAGTGCACGAGGCCATTACCCCAACGCCAACGCCAACGCCAACATCTATCCCAACGCCGACGCCGACGCCGACGCCGACGCCGACGCCGACGCCGACTCAGGTGCCACCCACACCTACCCCAACATCTGCACCAGACGTTACCAAAGGTAGGATCATGTTCGACTCCTTCCGCGACGGCAACTCTGAGATATACGTGATGAACGCCGACGGCTCCAGCCAGACCAACCTCACCAACAATTCGGCGGATGACTACAATCCAGCCTGGTCGCCCGACGGCGCAAAGATCGCGTTCCGCTCCTATCGCGACGGCAACTATGAGATATACGTGATGAACGCCGACGGCTCCGGCCAGACCAACCTCACCAACAATTTAGGCAGAGACCAGTTTCCCGCCTGGTCGCCCGACAGCGCAAAGATCGCGTTCCGCTCCGACCGCGACGGCAACCGGGAGATATACGTGATGAACGCCGACGGCTCCGGTCAGACCAGGCTCACCAACAATGCGGCTTGGGACGACTTTCCATATTGGTCGCCCGACGGCGCAAAGATCGCGTTCCGCTCCGACCGCGACGTCAACAACAAGGAGATATACGTGATGAACGCTGACGGCTCCGGCCAGACCAACCTCACAAACAATTCAGCGTATGACGGGTCTCCAGACTGGTCGCCCGAATAACTTCGCAGGGTCTCGCCACGCTAATGCGGTTAATTGTAGTGATTGTGCTGCATGCTGATAATAGCCTTCGGAAGCTGCCATCATTAAAATCCTGGCAAATCCGGATGGGAGTCACGAATGACATTTCAATATATCGGTGATATTGGATGCTCAAATGGCTTCCCCTCCTGGTGTTCTATCCTTCATTCGCCGCTCTCGTTCAGGTCTTCGGTGTCCTTCCAGGCGTCAACAGCGAACAAGATTGCTATGAATATTTATATCAATACGGTAAAGGTATCTACGCTGCTCCATTGGGATGATGAATCGAAAAAGTTTACGGCCGTTGCGGTTACGTAGCCGACTAGGAGCCCCACTCTAAAGAACTGACGCTTGCTTCCAACGTACAAGTATCCCAAGCCAGGAAAGAATAAATTCCAAAATGCAGCCCAGCATGGACTCTTGCGCTTTTGTTCGACAGTCATGGTGAACCTCCAGGCAAGAAAATTACTGATTTCCTCTGGTCCCTGTAGGAATCCAATTTAGGGCCGTACCCCGCTATTGCGTTCGTAAGAATGGACTTGCGAATCGATCGTTAAGATTTTCTCTGACATATTGGCACACACCCTAAGGTTCGCCATCTATAGGTTAAAACCAATTAGCTTGGATGCTATGAGTTTTTATGATCTAACCAACTCAAAAAAGTGGTTGAATATCTTGTCCCGATCAAGCCAGTTAATTGATTTCATTGGGTAAGGTCCACAATTTTCCAGCCACGCATTATTTTTATCCATTATTGGGGTAAGTACTGTTTTGTTGGTAAACCAATTGTTGTTGATTGCCCAGGCGACTAATGCCAAATCCCAGATAACTTTGCTTCGTCCTGGAAATTCATCTATGTATTCAACGTACCTTTCGTAAAGAAAATTCCCAATCGGACTCTTATTTAAGAGATTCGCTTCCAGCTCCCAGCGAGTCGTAGATAACATCCTCAGTTTTGAATCGAGAGAAGGGAAATGAACAATCGGGGCGCCGGATGAAAATACCGATTCAGCAGCCGAGATGTCTTGTTTGTAATTAAAATCGTTAAAATTGTGCACCTGGCCAGCAAGGCCGCCGAGGGTACAAATTATTATTCTTTCTTTGATCCCAGGATTTATCTTCAACGCCGAGGCTACGTTGGTTAGTGCGCCTAGAGCAAGCACATACAAGGGTTTTTTACTAGAATAGTTTTTCATAGCAATTTCGCATAGAAATTGAGCCGCATCGCTTTCAATATAATCTGTCGTGCTTCCCTCAATGGTGGAGATAGAACCCCTGTAAAGTTCGCCCTTCCATCCACAATCTAGAATATTTAAGATTCGTTCCATCTCTTTGTAGCTAAGTTCCATGCCGTGGCCGTGATTCTTAGTTTTTCTAGCCTGATTGTGAAAAGGCGCGGCGGACATTCCGACAAGATTTATTTCTGAATTCACGGTATCCGCTAGTAAGGCGTGAACTATAGCAAACTGATCGTCTACTTCGTTGAAGGCATCTGCATCAATCCAAATGTTTTTAGTGTCATTTCTGTCAGATTTCTCTAATATGCTGTGTATTCTGTCAATGTTATTCATATATGACCCTTCCCGTTACTGATGGGGAGTGTACCAACTTTTATGCCTGTTTATTTCTTTCGAGGCAGCATGTAAGAGCTTGTTTCCATTAAGGTTAACCCTGACAGAAGCCCATAAATATCCAAGAGTTTGATACATCGCAAATTCCTCAATTTTGGAATGGATTGAATGCAGCCAATTCTCGGCTGCGTCTAACTGACATTCCCCTCCCGTAATTGACTTCTTCCAGTCCAGATCGCTAGTATCTGGACGCGCCAGCATACCCTTTGCAAACGGAGAGTCAATTGCCTCACATACGCCTTCAGTGCGTCCAGTGCCATTCCCAGTGCCCTGCCGACATGACTACTCTGGAATGCAATTCCTGTCGGTCACCTCTCGACGTTTTTTACGAAACTCCAATGGCGAAACTTGATACCAAGGTCAGTATGCAGCCACTGATGCCCGAACCGCTTCACGACAGCTCAGCCCGAACTACTTTGGGGGAGGGCAACACTCCAGTCGTCGCATTGGACAAAGCAGGGGCGATCCTAAATTCAGAACGACTCTTTGGCAAGCTGGAGTTCCTGAATCCAACAGGTTCTTTTAAGGACCGAGGCACCGCGACACTAATATCAGTCGCCGTAGAGCATAGCGTCACAGAAATCGTCGAAGACTCTTCTGGAAACGCGGGTGCATCAATAGCGGCTTATAGTGCCAGGGCTGGAATCAAGGCTCATATATTCGCGCCTGCGGGGGCGCCTCCTAGCAAGATTCGGCAGATACAGGTGTATGGCGCAGAGGCTCATCTGATAGACGGCCCTCGGGAAGCAGCCACGGCCGCCGCAGTGGACTTCTACAAGAGTAATGACCTTCTGTACGCTTCCCACAACCTGAGCCCATACTTCATCGAAGGCACCAAGTCGTTTGCCTATGAGGTGTTCGAACAATTTAAGAATGGCCTTCCGGAACACATAGTCATGCCTGTGGGCAATGGATCTCTTTTTATTGGAGCATGGAAGGGATTTCAAGAGCTGAAGGTTGCTGGTTATATAGCCCGGATACCGACGCTGCACTGCATTCAGGCTCAGGCTGTCAGGCCAATTGTGGATGCTTTCCTTGGCGAAATCTCATCTGCGGATGGACAAACCACCGTCGCGGGAGGAATCTCAGTAGGCAATCCGCCCAGGTTATCGCAGGTAGTGAACGACGTAAGGGCTTCTGGCGGTCATGCGCTGGCTGTAAGCGAAGCCGATATACTCCGGTGGCACTCCCTTCTTTCAAGCACTGAGGGAATCTACTGCGAACCGACATCTGCCGCCGCGTTTGCGGGTGCTGAGGCACTTATCAAACAGGATCTGATCAAGAAAGAAGAGACAACGCTGATTCCTGTCACAGGATTCGGCTTAAAGGACACCACCGAGTACTAGCTACAGCTCTCCATCGCCGCC
Organism: uncultured Chloroflexota bacterium; assembly: GCA_913046025.1. The sequence continues at coordinate 597 of CAJWRP010000169.1, read as the reverse complement.
TTAAACCCGGGCAGCGCACCTCTCAACGTTCTGTCATCCACGCAGTAGGAAATTCTGAAATACCCTGGAAGTCCGAAGCCCGTACCCGGCACAACAAGGACATTGTGTTTCTGCAACTCGGCCACGAATGCTACGTCATCCTCAAGAGGCGACTTCGGAAACATGTAGAACGCTCCTTGAGGCTTTACGAGAGAGTACCCCAACTGTGTAAGGTTGTCGTAAAGAAAATTCCGCTTGTCCCTGTACTCGTCCACGTTCACTGTGACCGACTGAAGCTTAGCGACAATATGTTGCATTAGAGCGGGGGCGTTTACGAAGCCCAACGTCCTGTTACAGAATACCAGGCCATCCACTAACTCGGGGTTGCCGTCGTAATCCGGATGTACGGCAATATACCCGATACGCTCCCCAGGCAGAGCCAGGTCCTTTGAATGGGACGTGGCCACGATGCTACGAACGTGATGCCCGAATATGTGTGGATATTCGATCCCATCAAACAGGATTTTCCTGTACGGCTCATCGCTGAGGAGAAATATTTCCCGGTCCAGTTCTGACTCTTTCTGTTGAATTACCTGAGCCATCTCCCGCAAGAGCTCA
>CAJWRP010000168.1 GCA_913046025.1 uncultured Chloroflexota bacterium | reverse complement strand
CGTGCCCTTCGGTAACTACATCGACTCCGAAGGAGCAATACGCTGCTGCACATCATCCTGGCGCCGTATTGACGACACCATCATACCCCCACGAGTGAAGATATCCGGGCACTATGTGAACAGCATCTTGGCCAAAACTGAGGCTACGCTGGGTGGTTTTGACGAGGCTATCATGCTGACCCAGGACGGCAACGTCTCCGAAGGATCGGGCGAGAACCTCTTTCTGATTCAAAATGGCGTGCTGCATACGCCGATGGTCGCCCACAACAACCTTGCCGGTATCACGCGAGATTGCGCCATCAGACTGGCTAAGGATGAGCTGGGCCTGGAAATTGTGGAGCGAGAGATTCGGCGCAGCGAGCTTTACCTGGCGGACGAGGTCTTTCTGACGGGAACTGCGGCTCACATTACGCCAGTGGGCGAACTTGATAGCCGACCGATAGGCGATGGAGGAGTCGGCCCAATCACCATGAGTCTGCGTGAACTGTACGTGGACATCATTCGGGGCAACAATCCCAAGTACATCGACTGGTGTTCCGAAATTTCTTTGTAGCACTTATGCCTTGGTAGATTTTTCCGACATGGGTGCTGTGTAATGCGGATAAGCTTCGGTGAGTCGCCAACTGTGCGGAAATTATGGTTGCCCTATTTTTCATTGCCTTATTTAGGATTTATCATCTGGCGGTGTGTCCAGGCTTTGATGTTTAGCACCCGTCATCGTCATCATCGGCGTCTTTATCCCTAGAGCCACTGCTACTTTTATCTTATTTTTTGTCTTCGTCATCACTGTCTTTGGAGTCGGACAAATTGTCGCGAGGCTTCTCTACCTCGATTTCAATGGCTACAAGCGTTCCATTAGCTCTTCGGATACCCTCTACCTTTACCTTTGAGCCTTCGTATAATGTTCCATCGATTTCGGTGCTACGATTGATTAGTATTCGATGGTTACTGCGAAGTATCAGCCTGGTAGAACTGAATACCCTGACGAAGCCCTCTATCTTAAACTCTTTATTGCGGTCTTCAACTTCAGGCTCGTCTACCTCATTCGCTTCATCGGTGGTCTTTATGTCGTCAAACAGTGTGCTATCGCTGTTGTCATCTGGTTTAGAAACCTTGATCCTCGTGGCAATCATGATGCCGCTGTCGTTGACGTAAAGCCTTATCTTTACCTCAGCGCCAATGTAGAGATCACCGTCGATTCTGGTGTCGCTGTTGATAGCAACGGACCTTCCTTCACCTAGCGTCACTCGTCGATCGCTGAAGCTCAAAACGATGCCTTCGAGTTCCTTTAGCTCAACGCTGTCAACTTCATCGGTCTTATCGGAGGCTCCACTGCCTTTGATCCCACCGGTCGTGATACTGGCTCGGCGTTCCCTGCGGGCTTGGTCGATCTCTTTGGCAACCAGTCCTCGGTCTGTGGTAATAACCTCGAGCACTACGGGGACTCCAGGTCGCAGTGGAGAATCTATCTCGGTAAGAGCCTGTATGTGAATCGTCTGGCCGTCCACTACTATCGCCACTACCTTGTCGCCGTCAACAATTACCTCTTCGATGATCCCATGGATGCGCTGTTCATCGTCATCTTTCTCCTCGTCAGCCTCGCCACCGCGAATCTTGCTGGCCAGCAGTGAGCCGTCGTCCTGGAACACGCCGTAGACGCGTACCTTTAGGCCTTCTATGAAAACCCTGTCCGCCGATAGCAGTGCCGGTACGATTATGGTAATGCTGTTAACTATGAAGCTTCCGTCGTCGTTAGTGATTTCGATATCGCCGTCGATGCGAATGAAATCGTCGGCTTCGTTTTCTTGTTCTTCGCCATCGCTGTCTTCTTCTCGAACGTCGACCTCTTTGGCTGCCAGTGTGCCGTCTTCTGTGATGAAAGCGAGCACTCGAACCATGACACCCAGGGCGATGTCACCGTCTATCTCAGTAAGGTCGCTTATGTGGACTCGATGTGAGTCTATGAAAATCACGCTTCCATCGTCGGACATGGCTTCGATTAGTCCGCCCAGCCTTACCCGATTCAGTGATGCGCCACCGAATTCAGCGTCGCTGTCCTCGAACTCGATCTTGAGTGCAATTATCTTGCCGTCTCTTAGCACGCCCTTGATTTCGACAGTACTGCCTATTTCCGGCGTGCCTTCCAGCCTGGTGAGGCGATCCACGCTTACTGCCATTCCGTTGATGATCCAGTCACCAGCCTTGTCCACACCCTCGTAAATTCCCTCGAGTTTTACGGGCCTGGGTCTGCCTGGATAGCTGTCATCTGGACTGCGTTCAACTATGTTCTCAATTTCGCGAGCGATGAACGTTCGTAGGCCCTTGGCAAATCCGATAATTGTGACGCGCTGGCCGATGAAGGGCTCGCCGTCTGTGTCAGTGTCGTCTGTAATGATGATTACATTGCCACCAACGATCCAATTGCCATCCTCGTCCAAGCCTTCGAAGATGCCCTCGAAGCGAGCGCGGTTGGGGTTATTTCCCGAACCTCCAATCCTCTCGATCTCCCTGGCCAGGATTGTGCCGTTGTTTAGCAGAACACCTTCAACCTTGACCCTTTGAGCGGCTACGACGCCTGAACCAATCTCCGTGTCAGCATTGGTTGTTACCGTTCTGCCACTTATTACCCAGTTACCGTCGTCGTCCAGGCTCTCGAAAAGGCCCACGACCTTTACTTCGTTCTCCGTCTCCTGCTCTTTTCCAAGTTTTTGTGGGCTTGCTTCGACATGTTGGGGCCGAGACTTACCTGCTGTTACGTGTATTTCAAGCGCGTCAGGGGACAGCTCACCTGTAAGGGAGTTTCTGCGAGTAAGGACTACTGCAAATACACCCTCTACCATCTCAGTGGCGCCCGCCCTGAACTTGATTTCTGTATCAGGCCCGATGTTGAATTCAATGGATGCTGAACCGGTCGCCAGTGGTTGAAGAGTAATCGAATCGTCCTTAACAGCCTCTATGTCCCCGGGCACATGTCGGAACTGGGTCTTGCCGGGAATTACGAATATCTTGGATGCGGAGGACAGGTCGTCGGTCATTGATACGGCGACCGTGTCGCCTTCAAACAGGTCTGTTAGCTGAGCGTTTTCTTTAAGTGGTAGGCGAATGGTCGTATCGGGAGTGACTCTGACGTCAACAATGGACGCATCAGCAAGGGAAACGTGAATAATATCCACGTCCACGCTGTCCACTATGCCAAAGAAGTCCCTCTTTTCGGGAGGTGCCGCTGCATGAGCCTGATTCGTGGCCATAGGCAGCGCCAGCAGTGTGGCCACCGCTATTGCCAGGCCCATCATGGTTAGTTTTAAGTTTTTTGTCATCTTATGCTTCGATATTGCTTTTCTCATCCTCGACCCGTCCCATCCCCGATAGGATTGCAGTGGAATCGCGTCCTTCTCACCGACGCACCCTAAGTATGCCACTGCGAATATTACTGGTGTGTTACGCCATAATTTGTAAAATTAGCTACGAATTTACCGATTTATACCTCAAATTTACTCATGGCCTGTAAATTACGGCGATTATTGTACTCAGCAGGTCACCATCCGAGTTGGTGGCTAGCACGTCTATGATATTAGGTCCTTCGTCAAGCGACAGCATGGTGCTATAGATGCCCACAGAGTCTACCGGAACGGAAACGCCGTTAACGCTTACTACTGCGCCGGGTATGGTGCGACCTCCCAGAGGGATTTGCGATGCTGAGGTTATGCTCTGGTCCTCTGGCTGAGTTACCAATAGGAAAAACGGCTGCGGCGGCAGCATCACTGATGTGATATTTATCGTTTTGGAGGCTTGTTCCGACCCATTGGATGCCGTGATATTGATCTGGTTATCGCCTGGTTCGAGGTTGACCAGCGTAGAGAAACGATCTTCTTCGTTGAGGCTGGCGGATATTCCGTTGACAGTGACCTGAGAACCATGCGAGGCAATGCCGTGCACAATCACGCCGTCCGTCTGCACGGTAGACTTGTCTTCAGGCCCGCGCACATCCAGCATCAGGGACAAGGTTGTCTTGGGCGCAGAAGTTGGCTCAATAATGATTGGCGTGGTAGGCGTTGGTGGGACCGAGACAGGAACAGGAGTATCCGCCGGTTTCGCGAAGGCTGTAGCTGCTGGCTCAGGTATGCTAACGGCAGTGGCTGTTGCCGTTGCCGTTGCCGTTGCCGGCTGAATGGTAGCGGTCGCCACGACCACGGGAGTGTTCTCCTCCCTTGGTATCTCGCTGACGCAGGCCGCCAGGGCAAAAGCAAGTGCTACGAACAGCGCTCCCTTTACGACCCAGGTCAATTCATTTTCTCTAGATTCAACATTTCAGCCATTGAGCTTGCCACATTAATTCCCTTCCCGACGCGTTCACTCAGGTATTAGAACGTTGTTGGGTTAGGGGTTGCTTGCAACCTATTATATTTTGACAGGTATGTTTTAATATAAACCATGCCTGAAGTGTCCAATGTTTTGGGATTTGTGGGCGAATGGGATGCCTAATCTCACTCCGTCTTTAGCGGGAGACTGAGAAGAAACTCTGTGTGGCGATCTGGGTCCGGGCTGATAACGCTCTCGATGGTAAGATCACCCGCAAACCTTCTGGCCAGAGTACGTCCGATGAATAGGCCTAGGCCTGAGCTTATCTTCTCTTCGCGACGCGCCACTTCCGGTGTCCAGCCCCTGTCGAAGAGGTGGCGCTGATACTGCTCTGAAACTCCTTCGCCATCGTCCCACACCCTAATAAAGAAGTGAGTGGGGTTTTTCGATAAGCGTACCTCAACCTGAGAGTTGGCGAATCGCATGGCGTTGTCCACCAGGTTGGTGATGATGTGTTCGATGGCAGAGCTATCTGAGTAGACTAGCCCGAATTCGGTAGGCTCGGCCCACCATACGATCTGCTTGCCCAGGTCAGTGGCTATGGGTGTATAGCGGTCCACTATTCGGCGCACTACTTGTCCCGGCTCCACTGGTTGGAACTGCATTGGTCCTTCTGGAGCCTCAAGCTGCACTAACACTCTTATGTTTGCCATCATCAGGCGGAAGTTGGGCGTCTGGCGTTCGATCTCATCCAGCAAGCCCTGAACCTCAGGGTCAGTGGGCTCTTCTGAAGCTCTCAAAATAGCCCTCAGCTCCCGCTCCCTGCCGAGGATGCGCCTCAAGGGACGACCCAAGTCGTGATCAAAGAGCTCAAAGTACTGCTGGGTAGTCTCGCTCCAATTAGGGCCTTCGCCTTCCGGCCCATCTGAGGCTGCCGCATTAGTTTTCCGTTCTACGTAAAACGCTATGCAGATGGCCGCTAGGCCTGCCATGGTAAGCAGCGCCCCGATATAGCTGACTGGCTCGACCCCCCACACGCTGGAAAACAATCTGGAGCTTATTAGCGGAGACAAGATCAGGAGCGCTCCGCCAATGATGAGAACGGATATACCGGCGATTAGCGCGATGCGTTCGGGCATGGCCTTAGGCATAGCTATTGCTCTGAGGAAACATGGTCGGCGCCAACTCAAGGCTACTCAAGATTGGGAGGCACCATACGATAGCCCTGGTTGCGAATGTTGAGTATGAGGTCTGATGCACCGAACCGGACGCCAAGCTGCTTGCCTACGGCGTCCTTTATCTCGCGGATGCGTACCCGCAGCGATGCCCTGGGGTCTTCGCCTTCAGAGAAGCGCATCAGCTTGCTGAACGGCACTACCTCGCCTGGGCTACGGTACCAGGTAGACGCCAGTTCCTGGAATATCTCAAATTTCATGCCCTGTATATCAACTACTGGAGCGGGTGTAAAGACCGTGTGAAAAACTATAAAGAATTTACAATACCTCTGAACGAAAAAGACC
>CAJWRP010000167.1 GCA_913046025.1 uncultured Chloroflexota bacterium | reverse complement strand
GATGGCGTCGGCGATCAGTTTGCTGAATAGCACCCCCAGGGGAATGCTGAAGGGCAGGGCAATAAGCCAGCGAACCAGGCCAATCGTCAGTCCTTCGCCAATAAATATCCCACTGACTGCGCGACCAGATGCGCCTATGGCACCAATGACACAGATTTCTCTTTGCCTCTCCAGGGCGCTAATGGATAAGGCACCCGACAAGCTAATGCTCCCTACAGTGGCAATTAGCACAGATATTACCAGTAGCAAATAAGTGATAATGCTTAGGCCGCCTGAATTCTGTTAAAGGAACTTTCTGGAAGTCAGAGAAGAATCAACATCTTTACCATTGTTGTTGAGCCACTCCTTCAGTTCTCAAGCAAATTCCTTCTGCTGTGCTTCATCTTGAATTTCTGTCCCTACAAATAGGCTCCTGCCCGTCCAACTGACCCCTGCTCCCTTAGAAGCACGTCCAGCCAGACTGCAGATGCCGTAGGGCAGGGACAGATAGCTAAGATACTAGCCGACGGCCATCCCGGGAGATCCAATTTAAGGGACAAACATCTCCACGAAAAGAAGTCCGACCAACTGCTATGGCGTGAGTTCGCAACGCGTACCAACTTCCAGGAAATCGGCCAGCCGTTTGTCGCACTCTGCTTGCTTTTCGTATTCCAGAAACTCACCTTCGACAAATATCGTCTCGGCAAATTTCCTTAGCACAGCAAAGTGCCCTAAGAAAACATCAGCATCATCCGCTCTTTGAGTAGGTAGCGGCATATAAACATTTCCAAATTAAACCGGCGTGAAACCCCCTGATTCATCAAATATAACAGTCAGATATGAATAATTCGGGGAAAGGAAAGTGGTCATTTGGGGCATCACTTGTGACCAGTTGTGAACGGGCTGCATCCCTTGTGGATGAGGGTTTCATATGATATCTTCGATTAGCTAAATAGCGATTCCGAGGTGCCTATAGATGATCGACCACGACGTGTTGATTATCGGTGCTGGCCTCGCAGGAATGCGGGCAGCACTGTCAGCAGTTGAAAACGGCGTAGATGTTGCCGTTATAACAAAGGTTTACCCCGTACGAAGCCATTCCAATGCAGCCCAAGGCGGTATTAACGCCGCCCTTGAACATCTGGGCGACGATTGGCACGACCATGCCTACGACACTGTGAAGGGTAGCGATTTTCTGGGTGACCAAGACGCAATAACTATCATGTGCCAGGAAGCAGGCGATGAGGTCGTCGCCATGGAGCACATGGGCGTGATTTTCAGCCGCGACGAAGAGGGCAGGCTGGGAACACGGAACTTTGGCGGGCAGCAAAAGGCCCGCACTTTTTTTGTAGCTGACTTCACAGGACAGGCCTTGCTACACGTCCTATATGAGCAGGTTCTCAAGGCCAACGTGAATATATATGACGAGTGGTTTCTCCTGTCCCTTCTGGTCGAGGACGGCCAGTGCTGCGGCGCAGTAGTAATGGAGATCAGCTCCGGCCAGATTCATGTGATCAGAGCCAAGGCTGTCATCATGGCATCCGGTGGTCTGGGTAGAGTCTTTGAGCCAAGCACCAACGCTATGATCTGCACCGGCGACGGTATGGGCGTGGCTTATCAGGCTGGCGCATCCCTAATGGACATGGAGATGGTCCAGTACCACCCCACCACCCTCAAGGGCAGCGGTGTCTTGATAACCGAGGGTGCCAGAGGAGACGGCGCTTATCTTCTGAATTCAGAGGGCGAGCGCTTCATGAAGACTTACGCCCCAAATATGATGGAGTTGGCGTCCCGCGATGTCGTCTCCCGGTCAGAGTTCCAGGAGATCGCAGCAGGAAGAGGCATCGATGGATGTGTTTTTCTGGACATGCGTCACCTCGGTGAGGCATTTATCAACGAGCGCCTATCCCAGATTCGTGAGATCGGCAAGGACTTCGCCAACGTGGATGTCGTCTACGAGCCGATTCCAATCCAGCCCGGCATGCATTACCAGATGGGCGGCATCAAGACGGACGTCAACGGCCTGACACAGCTGCCAGGCTTGTACGCTGCGGGCGAGGCTGCCTGCGTCAGTGTTCACGGCGGCAACAGGCTAGGAGCTAACTCGCTTCTGGACACTCTGATTTTCGGGCGACGCTCGGGCCAGCACGCCTCCGACGCCGTAAAGGGCAAGTCCCACAAGAACATAGGCGACTCTTCGGCCGACGCAGACCGGGGCCGCATTCAGAAGCTATTAAACAATAGCAGCAGCAACGACCTATTCGGCAAGGTACGCAAAGACATGGGCGAAGCTATGAACGAGCACTTCGCTGTCTACCGAGACCAGGCAAGCATGGAAGAAGGCCTGGCGAAGATCCAAGACGTTAAGAAACGCGTCACTGGAGTCTACGTTCCGGACAAAGGCAAGACTTTCAACACAAACCTGATGTTCTCGCTTGAGCTTGAAATGATGGTTGAGTGCGCAGAGGTGGTCGCCGTGAGCGCCCTGGAGAGACCAGAGAGCCGAGGTGCACATACACGCAGTGACTTCCCTAATCGAGATGACGAGAATTGGCTAAAGCACATCCTCGTCAAGGACTCAGAGGAAGGTCCTCAAATCGAGCATCTGGACGTTGTCATAACTGACTGGACTCCTGTAGAACGCACTTACTAGACAAATATTTTTAGTTTCATGAATTTGCAGAAAAATTGCGCCTCCAGATGAGGCAAAGCAGGAATTAACTAGATAATGGACGTTACATTCAAGATAAAGAGATTCAACCCAGAGGCCTATAGCCCTGCGCCTTATTGGCAAGAGTATGCCCTGGAAATGTCTGAAACGGGGACTGTTTTGGATGGCCTCATCCAGATCCGTGAAGAGGTCGACGGTGGCCTGACGCTCCGCTGCTCTTGCCGTAGCTCCATCTGCGGATCATGCGGCATGCGAATCAACGGCAAAGCTGGCCTTGCTTGCAACAAGAGCCTCAAGGACTCTATGCCCAAGGACGGCGGCCCTATTGTCGTGGAGCCTATGGGCAACATGGCAGTTATTAAAGACCTGGTCACCAACATGGAAATGCACTGGGACAAGGTCCGACAGGTGCAGCCATGGCTGCAAAACAGCGGCCCAGAGCCCGAACACGAATACATCTCCCCCAACGAGGATATGTTGCATCTGAATGGAGTCATGAGCTGCATTATGTGCGGCGCTTGCGTCTCGGACTGCACATCCCTGGAGGTAGACAAGAACTTCCTGGGACCAGCGGCACTGGCCAAGTCATACCGCTTCGTGGCCGACCCCAGAGACGACGCTGATTTGCAACGGCTTAACGCACTTAACCAGCCCGGCGGAATGTGGGACTGCACTCGCTGTATGCAATGTGTGGAGGTCTGCCCCAAGGGCGTAGATCCTATGGAGCGTATCATGACGCTTCGAGACAAGGCAATGGAAGCGGGAGTGAAAGAGACCTACGGCTCACGTCACGCTGAATTCTTTGCAAAGTCTGTTGAGCATAGCGGTTGGTTAGACGAGTTGAGGCTGCCGATCAACACCTTTGGCCTCTTCAACATTAGAGAGATGGTCAAGATGATACCGCTGGCAATCCGATCCAAGAAGGCTGGCAAGGTGCCACCAATCTTCCACAAGAAACGACCGGGCGCTGATCACGTCGCACGAATATTCGAGAAGGTGGAGAGCAGGAAAAAATGAAATATGCCCTATATGCCGGCTGCGTTGCCCAAGGCGCGTGCCCGGAGCTCTACCAGGCCACTTTAGAGATATGCCGACGCCTGGAGATTGATCTAGATTTGCAGACCATGCAGAGCGCGTCATGCACAGGCGCAGGCGTCCTGCAAGAGAAGAACCAGCGATTAGGCGACACCCTCAATGCTCGCAACTTCGCCTTGGCCGAGCGGGCAGGCCTGCCTCTAATGACAATCTGCAGCACGTGTCAGGGCGTCATGTCCCAGGCAAATGCTCGTCTTTTGGCCGATCCCGAGTACTTGGCCTCAGTCAACGAAGACCTCAAAGAGGAAGGCCTGGAGTACAAGGGCACCATCGAGCCCAAGCACCTGCTTTGGATCATTGTCGAAGAGGTGGGAATCGATAAGCTCAAATCTCTGGTTGTAAAGCCGTTGACCGGCTTCAAGGCCGCTCCGTTCTACGGCTGCTATATGGTCAGGCCGACTTCGGCGCTGGGCTTTGAGGAGCACCCTGAGCGTGAAGACTCGTTGGAACAGGTCATTGAGGCCGTAGGTGCTTCCGTGGTTGAATTCCCAGGAAAGACGCTTTGCTGCGGTTTTCCTATCCTAACTATCAACCAGGGCAACGCTATGAAGATGGTGGCCCGGCATACCCTGGACGCCAAGAATGGCGGAGCGGATGCCATGGTCACACCATGCCCGCTGTGCCACCTGAACCTGGACGGTTACCAGCCAGACGCGGCCAAGGTGGCAAAGCAGCCCATAGACCTACCTATTCTTCATCTGCCACAGCTCATCGGGCTGGCCATTGGCATACCTCCAGAGGCTATGAGGCTGAATAAGCACATCATGTCGACGAAGAAATTGCTGTCAACGCTGGCTGTAGCACCTTAGCCGTCATCACAAATCGATAAATCGAAAGAGGTCGGCGAATTATCGCCGACCTCTTTTGCGTTTCAGCTCTATGCTATCTAAGAATCACTCATTCTGGCCGCTTATTTCATCTATCAAGTCCTTAGCCCAGGCGGACAGGTCGTCGTACAGGTCATCACCGCATCTGGGACATTCCTGGTCGCCAAATCGTATACGAACGCCACAAGAGGGGCATCCCAAAAATTTCCCTAGGCCATTCAGCAGCTTGATGATCTGAGCCTCGGTTGCCATCTATGTCTTACCTAGCTTGCCGCTGCCATGACGTCTACAAGCTCCTGAAGAGCATCGGCGGACTTTCTAAGGGCAGACAGCTCATCAGACGTAAGATCGATCTCAATGACCTCTTCGACGCCGCCTGCGCCAAGCTTGACCGGCACTCCTACGAACAAGTTGTTGATGCCATATTCGCCTTCCAGCAGGGCAGTGCATGGGAGGATCTCTTTCTTGTCCAGCAGTATGGACTCCACCATGCGCACGATCGATGCCGACGGCGCGTAGTATGCGCTACCAGTCTTCAGATAGTTGACGATTTCCGCGCCGCCGTCCCTGGTGCGCTGAACGATCTCCTCTAGCCTATGCTTCTCAATCAGGTTGGCCACCGGCGTACCACCCACGGTGGTAGTGCCGACGACAGGAACCATGGTGTCTCCGTGGCCACCCAACACATAAGCCTCTACCGAGTTAACGGATACGTTTAGTTCCTGAGCCAGGAAGGTCCTGAATCGAGCTGTGTCCAGGATGCCGGCCATGCCGACAACTCGATTCTTGGGGAAACCCGTAACCGCGTGGGCCTGCTGTGCCATGGCATCCAGCGGGTTAGTCACAGGAAGTAACACACAATTAGGAGACTTAGCGGCCACCTCTTTAACTACGCTGCTAACGATCTTCATATTGGTCAAGAGTAGGTCATCCCTGCTCATACCGGGCTTGCGAGCGATGCCAGATGTAACCACTACGACATCAGAGTTCGCAGTCTCATCGTAGCCATTTGTGCCTATTATGGTAGCGTCAGTGCCAGTTACTGGACCGGCCTCCAGCATGTCCAATGCTTTGCCCTGGGGCAGGCCTTCAACGATGTCCACCAGCACCACATCGGCGTAGCCTTTGTCGAAAATCCGCTGGGCGGTAGTTGCGCCTACGTTGCCCGCTCCAATTACGGTTACTTTGCTTCGCATGTTTTATATTCTCCTAAGATATTTTTTCAAAGATAATTGCATTCACATTTAACCCTC
>CAJWRP010000166.1 GCA_913046025.1 uncultured Chloroflexota bacterium | reverse complement strand
CGAATGCCTCTTCGGAGATGGTAGCAGCTATCTCACCGCCAACGCCGCCGAACTTATTATCCTCATGCACTACCAACGCTTTGCCCGTTTTGACGACAGATTCTAGAATCGTGTCCTTGTCCAGTGGACGAAGCGTCCGCACGTCTACGACCTCACAGCTCACGCCCTCACTCTCAAGCTCCTGAGCCGCCTCCAGACAGTGGTGGACCATCAGACCATACGTGACTACAGTAATGTCCGTTCCCTGACGCTTTACGTCGGCCTTACCGATGGGAAGTGTGTACTCCTCATCAGGCACCTCACCCTGCACCAGGCGGTATGTGCGCTTGTGCTCCAGGAAAATGACAGGGTCATCGTCCCTGATGGCGCTCTTCAGCAGACCTTTTGCATCGAAAGGCGTAGCTGGGGCTATGACCTTCAGGCCCGGTGTGTGGTAGAAGTAAGCCTCCATGCTCTGGGAGTGGTACAACGCTCCACGAACGCCACCACCATGGGGTGTTCGAAGCACCATGGGAACGCTAAGCTTGCCCTTCGTCCCGTAGCGTACACGCGCGGCCTCACCAACGATCTGATTGAAGACAGGCCAAATAAAATCGCCGAATTGTATCTCAGCTATGGGCCGCATGCCATGCATAGCCGCGCCCACTGCAACGCCGGCAATGGCCGACTCCGCAAGAGGCGTGTCCATTACCCTGCTCTCGCCAAACTCGTCGAGGAAGCCGTTGGTAGCCAGGAACACGCCTCCACGGCGTCCTACGTCCTCGCCCATTACGAAGACCCGTTCGTCGCGGCGCATCTCTTCCTGCATGGCGTCATGAACAGCGTCCAAGACGTTCTTAATGGCTATGATGTTCCTCCAAAGGGGATTATTTGATACATCAACTGAATACCAACGCAGCTACGACCTCGCAAACATAAAGCTTCTTCGAATTGCCGTAGTCCGTAGTGAATATTCAAGAAGTCACGTGGTCAGAGAAATCGAAAGCGTCAGCGAAGGGCGCCGCCTCTGCTGCATCCGTCGCCTCGTTAACGATCCAGCGGGCGTCGTCTTGAAATTGCTTGTCGGTCTTCTCGTCCAATAATCCCAATGCAGTGAGAGACTCCTGCAGGGCCTTAAGTGGGTCTCGCTTTTTGGCCTCGTTAATCTCCTCTTTGGACCTATAGATAGAGTCGTCATCGTCGCTAGTGTGAGGCAGATAGCGCTCCACCATCGCTTCGATCAGCGTCGGTCCCTGCCCGCTGCGAGCCCTCTCGGCAGCAACAGTTACGGCCTCATACACAGCCACGACATCGCAGCCATCTATTGAGATGCCCGGCATGGCGTAACCTTCGGCACGACTGGCTACGCTCTCCACGGCCATCTGCTTATGAAGCGGCACAGAGATAGCGTAACGATTGTTCTCACAGAAGAAGATCACTGGCAGTTTATGCACCGATGCGAAATTTAACGCCTCGTGGGTATCGCCAGCGCTGGAGGCTCCGTCCCCAAAATAGACGATAACGATGTAATCCTCGCCCCGCATCTTGGCTGCCAGAGCTGCTCCAACTGCTTGGGGCAAATGCGTAGCAATGACATTGGACTGATTTACGAGGCCCAGCGCTGGATAAGCGCCATGAGTCGGGAACTGTCTAGCGCCGCTGAGAGGCTCTCCGGCCTTGGCCATAAAGCCCAGCAGTATCTCTTCGGGAGTCATGCCCAGGGTGAGCATCACGGCGAGGTCGCGGTAGTAGATGTAAAACTGGTCTTTGCCACGCTCCAAGGCGTATACGCTACCTATCTGGCCAGCTTCATGCCCTTGGGAGGAGGCGACGATTGCCGCCTTGCCTTGCCGATTCAGCATCCAAATGCGCTCGTCCAGCGTTCGTGAAAGCACCATCTGCCGATACATATCCAGCAGCGTTGCGGAGTCCAGTGGGGAGGACGCTTGTTGCTTGTCGTCCTTCTTTACCGTGGCCATCCAGATATCACTTCCCGTTATTATCGACATCGCCGCCCATCAATACGGCACATTCTCATTATATGAGTCGTCGCCGGAAGGCGTCAAAGCCCAATCAGGCCTATAGGCGAGACAGGTACTGACCAGCGATGTCCAGGCCAACCAAACCGCTGTAGGCCTTCATCAACCTGTCGGTTACTGGACCTGGCACGCTGGGATTCATCATCGGATTGCCGTTAAAGGAAGCGACCGGACATATGCAAAAGCTAGTGGAGGTCACGAAGGCCTCGTCCGCCGTGTAGGCATCATAAAGGTCAATGTCGACCTCACGGACCTCGATATTCAGTTCATGGGCCAGTTCAATAGCAGTTCCCCGGCTGATGCCCGCCAGAACGTACTGCTCTCGCGGCGTCACAACTGCGCCATCTTTGACGAGGAAGATGTTACTGCCCGGGCCTTCGCACAGGTTGCCGTTCATATCCAACACGATGGGCCATCCGTCAGGATTCTGTGCTTTGACCTCGTGCTCAGCCAACACCAGATTAATGTACTGATGCATCTTGGCCCTGGGGCTAACGGCCTCCGGCGGTGTGCGACGGACGGAAGGAACGATCACAGGCATTCCGTCTCGATAGTATTTTGCGCGCTGCTGGAAGGGCAAAGGCGTGCACTCCACGATGGTTGAAGGCTGTGGAGGGTCGTCTCCGGTGGGCACTCCCCGCGTCACGCGCTGGGTCACCCAGAAGTCGTCTTCATCGCCAATTAGCGGCAGGTTCATCTCCAGCAGTTGCATGGTGATGTCGGAGAACTGCTGTTTGCTCAGCGGTGATTCCAGACGCATGTATTTCAGAGACTGAAAGAACCTGTCTAGGTGATCGTTTAGCTTAAATATCTTGTGGCCGAAGGTGCGAGTGGTGTCGAAGACCGCGTCGCCGTAAACGAAGCCTCTGTCGCGAATAGGGAGTTTGGCTTCGCTCTCGGCTACAAATTCGCCATTTAGGTAGACTGCTCGTTCTTTGGTCATGCTCAAAACTCCTCAAACCACAACGCGCCATGCATGAATGGGCATTCCTAATGTCAAATTCAGGGACTTGCAGCCTAATATATCACAGGGCAGTCCGGCGACTTGAGGGTACAAAAAGCTGCGAATTGTTGACGTAGCTTAGGCGTTAATCTCGTCCCGGAAGCGATAACCGACGTTCCAGATGGTCTCAATATACGGGTGATCAGGGTCCTCGATTTTACTTCGCAGCCGACGTATGTGAACGTCTACTGTGCGTGTGCCGCCGAAGTAATCGTATCCCCAGATGGTGCTTAAAAGCGCGTCCCTTGTATATACACGGCCAGGGTTAGTGGCTAGAAGTCGAAGTAGCTCATATTCCTTGTAACGGAGATTCACACGCCGACCACGAAGAGTGACTTCGTAAGTCGACGGGTTGATTATCAGGTCCCCTGCGCGAATGATGTCGTCGCCCTGTTCGCTCCTGGTGCGCCACAAGATGCGCTTGACGCGTGTCAACAGCTCATCTGCATCAGGAGGGCTGGAGACGAAATCATCTAACTCAATGCGAATGTCCAGATTTGCCACCTGTCGGGTAGGCACCAAGGCAATAGCCGGCAGTTTCAAGTGCGAGCACTTCTCTACGCAATCCCGGGCGTCGGCGATGGAAAGCACGGCCAGATCCAAGACGGCGATATTGGGAGCGTCTTCAGAGGCAATCGAGTCTAGCTCCTCGGCCCGTTGCACAAGAACGACTTCAATGCCCTCTTCGTCAAGGACCTGCTGCCAGTCGCTGCGCTCGTTATCAGTTTTCAAGGTTTGCGCACGTTCCATTAATGGATCGTTCCCTGCCCGCAATGGCGGATTGATTAGTTGACTGGCTCGATTGTACCATGAGACCTGATTAACGTCGGGTCGAGGGTGCTATTTCAAAAACGAGAATGCCAGAGGATATTTCATCTCTTCACCGTCGCTGGCCTTTATCATTGCGGTTATTGTATAGACCCCTTCTTATATTGCCATTCCAATCAGCCTGAAAAAACCCAATCCCAATAAAGACAAACACCAAAATCACGCTTACAATAAAGTAGATTAACATACTTATCTGAAAGTTAAGTAATGGCTTTCCGTGGCTATCAACAAAAAAAGGCCCTTCACATTTAAGCAGCCAGACGACCAGCGGGCTTAGCAAATTACCAACAGGAATCAAAAAGGCAGAGAAGGCGCTGGCATGGACGATCATCCCATATGCCGCTCCGGTTCCACTGGCGCTGCACCGGCCAAACCAGAGTGTTGCTATGCCTACCCTTGCGGTCTGTAAATGAACCTTTCTGCTCGAAGATTTTGGCTTTCCGGTTCGTCTACTGTTTCGGTGCCACAGCTGCCGCAATACCGGGCATCATCTGCTATTTCGTCTCCACAGCGCTTGCACAATTTCACGGCTACTCTCCTTAGTTCACCTAGCTGGTATCAACTCGACTTCCCCAGTATTTTCAGCCGGCAGCTGACTCCAAACTCATCTGCGTTAACCTATCCGAAAAAATTCAGGAGGTCTAGGCCACCTGCGAAATGCGGATACTACGTAGCATTCCCGGCACAAAGAGCATACTTTTAATTCGTCTCAAGTCTTTGCGCTGGCCTCCCGCGTATTGTAATATAAATAGGATTTCCCGCCTTAAATTTCCACTTCTTCATGGATTGGCGGACATTTTCGGAGGTGGAATGAACTCCCGTCTCATGCGGAACAGCTTTATATATCTACTTATCATCTTAGCTGTGCTCGCCATTTTCTTCACCCTGTTTTCAGACCCTCTTGGTGACTCCAAAGAGATCCCAATTAGCGAAGTCGTCATTATGACGGCGGCGGGCGGAGTCGACAGGATCGAGGTCAATCGCGACAATCTCAACATATACTCGACGACCGGCGAACACTTTACCTCTCGAAAAGAGGCTGGAGCGTCCATGGTGGAGATACTGGAGGAGTCCGGTATAGACCCATTGGCCTCCAACGTGCAGTTAGACATAGAAGGCTCAAGCGGCTTCGGAAGCCAGGTTGCCATTTTCATTAATTTCCTGCCGCTAATCTTCTTCGGAGCCTTACTGCTTTTCATGATGCGGCAGGCCCGGGGTAACAGCAATCAGACCTTTAGCTTCGGTCGGAGCCGTGCCCGCATGTTCGTTGGCAACAGTCCCTCCGTGAGATTCTCCGACGTTGCAGGTGTAGAAGAAGCCAAAGAAGAGCTGGAAGAGATTGTTGAGTTTCTGCAGTTTCCCGAGCGGTTCACGAGCCTGGGTGCCAAGATACCGAAAGGTGTTCTGCTGGTAGGGCCTCCCGGCACAGGCAAGACCTTGCTATCCAGGGCGGTAGCGGGCGAGGCCAACGTGCCTTTCTTCTCGATATCGGGTTCTGAATTCGTGGAGATGTTTGTGGGTGTGGGTGCCTCCCGCGTCCGAGACCTCTTCGATCAGGCCAAACGTAATTCTCCATGCATCATATTCATCGATGAAATCGACGCCGTGGGCCGACACCGCGGCGCTGGACTGGGCGGTGGCCATGACGAACGCGAGCAGACGTTGAACCAGATTCTCGTGGAAATGGACGGGTTCGATGTAAGCACCAATGTAATAGTTATCGCCGCCACCAACCGACCGGACATCCTGGACCCTGCGCTCCTTAGACCAGGCCGGTTCGACCGCCGCGTCATGCTAGACAATCCTGACGTTCGCGGACGGGAACAGATTCTCAGGGTTCATTCCAAGGGTAAACCACTTTCGGATGACATAGACCTGGAGACGGTCGCCAAGCAGACCATGGGCTTCAGCGGTGCCGACCTTGCCAACTTGATTAACGAGTCTGCCATTCTCGCTGCGCGCCGACACCAGACGATCATCACCAA
>CAJWRP010000165.1 GCA_913046025.1 uncultured Chloroflexota bacterium | reverse complement strand
CGCAGTGATCCCTGGCCTGAGCCGCTCCGGACTAACAATGTCCGTGCTACTGGCGCGAAGGATGGAACGGAAAGAGGCGCTTGTCCTGAGTTTCCTGATGAGTGTGCCCGCTAGCCTAGGAGTCGGAGTCTACACCAGTATAGATTCGGGTCTGTTGGCTTCCGGCGAAGCGCTGTTGGCAATGGGTGTGGCTGCCGTAGTGGGCCTGTTCACAATCAAAGCGCTGTTGGCTGTGGCAGACCGCATCAATTTCGGCCTGTTCGTGATAATAGTGGGCGCCGCCATAGTCGGTGGTGCGCTGTGGCAGTGGTTGGCGCCGCCATAGTCGGTGGTGCGCTGTGGTAGTGGTTGGCGTGAATAAGCCAAACATACCAGCGATGAAATAAAGCACAGCTAAAAAAACAGGGCCCCGTCAAACGGGGCCCTGCTTTGTTTACAATGCAAAGCTATCGGGGAGTCTGTTCTGGCACTGGGTTGACCAGGTTCGCACTAAGCGAAATGGGCATCAGGTCATCCAGCTCATCCAGGGTCCATCTGCCTGGCTTGTGGATGCTGCGAATGACGTGTCTTGGTGCATACAACGTCATGGGCCAGCCACTGGTGCCGATAACTTGCCCTGTGATGTTGCCAGCTACCTCGGAGCCGAGGTAAACGGCCTTGGGAGCGTTGTTCTCCGGCGCACGGGCTTCAGGCGGTCCCTGTATTGGCGCCCCCTGAGCGGCCATCCCGCCTGCTGCTGCAGCACCCGCAGCCGCTGATCGTTGCGTCTGGCGAAGCTGCTGCGTGCTATCAGGGATAGTCTCCGTCATGCGGGTAGCACCGCCTGGGTAGACGGCGTTCACCGTGATTCCGTGAGGAGCCAGTTCTCGGGAGAGTGCTCGGGAGAAGCCGACCATGCCCTCCTTGGCGGTGGCGTAGTTTGCCTGTCCGGACGCGCCCATGCCTGATCCTGAAGAGAACAGCACGATTCTGCCGTAGTCCTGTTTAATCAGGTGGGGCACAATGTTGCGCACCATGTTGAACGCGCCGTGTAGGTGGACCCGCAATACAGCGTCCCATTCGGCTTCTGTCATGTTGAATATCATGCGGTCTCGCAGGATACCGGCCACGTGCTGAAGAACATCGACGCGGCCAAAGTTATCTATAGCTGTCTGCACGATCTTTCCGGCAGACTCGTATTCGGCAACTGAGTCGAAGTTGGCCACGGCATTGCCGCCTGCCGCCTTGATCTCAGCGACTACCTGCGCCGCAGGAGCATCGGATCCACCCTCGCCGTCTACACCGCCACCAAGATCGTTCACTACAACGGAAGCGCCCTCTTCTGCCAAAAGCATGGCGACGCTGCGCCCAATTCCACGGCCAGCGCCTGTAACGATGGCGACTCGGCCCTTATATCTATCAACCATTTTCATACCTCTTGCTATTTGCTGTAATCGGGATCGGTCAAATTCCTCTTAGCTGTGAGCTAGAAGCCAGGGCCTATCATCTTGGGAACCAGGACATCCATCTCGTCCATCGTGAAGGTGCCCCACTTGTAGAGTGCCTTCTCGACTGTCGGGTTGGAGTACAGGTAGATGCTGCCTCCCCTGACGCCAAAGACGTTACCGTTGACGTTTGGTGCGGCTGATGTGCAAAGGTACACGGCCAGCGGCGCAACGTTGTCTGGGTCGTCTGGATATCCAGGTCCTTCCCATTCCGAAATAGGTGGGGAAGCTCCGATGCCAGCACGCTCAGCCGGAGTTGGGTGGATGCCTTCAGCAACTCGGTACTCGTCTACTGTGCCAGGGAATAGCCGTGTCTCGACCATTGGAGAGATGGCGTTGCAAGTAACGCCGTATCGGCCGAGGTCCCTGCCAACTGTTCGGCTAAGGCCAATAATGCCTTCCGAGGCGGCAGCGTAGTTCGAGCGTCCAATATCGCCGAGGCCAGCGTCAGAGGTCATGTTTACTACTCGACCACTTCGCTGCTGCCTGAAGATGATCCCGGCAAATTTGCAAGTAGTGAAGGCGCTCTTTGTGTTGTTCAGCACAACGAGGCCGAACTCTTCAGGAGTCATCTGATAAATCATACGGTCGCGCTTAATTCCAGCGCTGTTCACGAGGACGTCTACAGTACCAAACGTGTCGACGGCGGTGCGAATAATGTTCTCGCCACCGTCCATGTCGGCTGCATTGTCGTAGTTAGCAATGGCGTTGCCGCCAGCAGCCTTGATCTCCGCTACCACGCTGTCTGCGGGCTCGTGGGATCCACCGCTGCCGTCAACTTCGCAGCCGATATCGTTAACTACAACAGATGCGCCCTCTTCTGCGAGAAGCCTGGCCACACCTCGGCCAACCCCTCGCCCAGCGCCGGTCACAACCGCTACCTTGCCTTCAAGGCGGTTACCCATTTCTCTACACCTCCATGCTTTTGTCGCTATTTTTATGTTCAATATAGTTGGCTCTGGAATACCTGCCGGTGACATTGTCAGAAATATTTATTCAGTAGATACGAGGTCGTATTTCCTAAAAGGCAGTGCATCCAAAGTCGGCCACCATGATACTCTAAACCCCGTATCATGGGAAGTTTCGGGACGGGTCAACGGGTGGACAGACCGGATGACACCGGATGACAATAGAGAGAATTACGAAAGTGTCGTTTATGATGAACTCAACTTCTTCGATACGGCATCTCCAGAGCGTGACCTGGTATAACGACCATACGGAAAGTGAAGGAACCATGCCCAAAAAAGCAGCGCTGTTCTACGACTACCCTATTGCGGATGGTGAGGTATTCGGCCTAGGGAGGAGACAGACCATTGAGAAAATGACGGACCTTTACCCTGTGGTCATTAATTCGGGAAACTTTGATGAACACGCCGATAAATTGGGGGACGTAGAGGTTATATTCGCCACATGGGGAATGCTTTCCCTCTCAGATGAGCATCGGGGGAAATTGCCTAAGCTTGATGCTGTCTTCTACGCGGCAGGCAATGTGAAGGCGTTCGTGCAGCCACTGGTCGACAACGATATCATTCTTGTCTGTGCTTGGGACTTCAATGCCATACCTGTGTCAGAGATGGCGCTGGCCCAGGTACTTCTCTCGTGCAGGGGCTACTACCGGACCGTGCGGGGCTACTACGCCTCTCACGATCAGGGACAGGCCAAGGGGTTCCATAGGACAGGGGTTAACGGCGAGACCATTGGTCTAATTGGCATGGGAATGATCGGCAAGAGGCTGAACACCTTACTTCAGAATTTCGGTTTTCGTGTGATAACCTACGATCCCTTTCTTAGTGAAAAGCGGGCTACCGAGCTTGGTGTGGAGATTGTCTCTATGGAAGACCTTTTTAGCCGTTCTTATGTCGTAAGCAATCACATACCAGACCTACCCTCTACCAGGAACATTCTTGACGGGCAATTGTTTGGCATGATGCGGGAGGGTGGAACTTTCCTCAATACAGGCAGAGGCGCGCAGGTGATTGAGGCTGATCTAATCGAGACTCTCAAGAGTCGCCCGGATCTTACGGCATTGCTGGACGTGGCCTATCCAGAGCCTCCTGTGGCGGAATCGGAGCTGTGGTCGCTTCCGAATGTGTGGCTAACCCCGCATATCGGAGGCTCCGTAGGCGACGAGGTCGTTAGGATGGCAGACTGTGTTATCGAGGAGTTTCGGGCGTGGGAGGCGGGCGAACCGCTTCAGTACAGGGTCACTAAGGAAGTGCTGGAGACTATGGGTTAGAGGCTTGCCTCAAGTGTAGGCAACTGTATATTGGTACGGCAACAAGCGGGTTGCCAGAATACTCATTAGATGTTGGGGGACAATATGATCCACAAGAATTTTCAGTGCGATTTCTACTTCATCCGGCATGGCGAGTCGGAATCCAACGCCACGCCCGGCATGATGGCAGGCAAGAACTTCGACGCTCCGTTGACAGCCAAGGGCTATCAGCAGGCCGAAGCGGTAGGACGCAGGCTGAAGGCTGACGGTGTGATATTCGACAAGATCTACAGCTCAAGCATGACTCGCACCATACAAACGACGGAAACCATGTTGAAGGCTATGGGTGAGGACGATCGACAGTTTCCCAAGATCGACGCCATCATAGAGCAGCAGATGCCTGGATGGCGGGGCGTGCCGGTCAGCGATGTGCTGACTGACGAGCTGGTGGCTTATATGCGCGGCAAGGGAGCCCACTTCGTGCCGCCAGAGGGTGAGTCATCCCGAATGGTGCAGCGTAGGTATGCTTCCTGGCTAGAAGAGGAGGTCCTGTATAACGAGGACCTGGTCAGCAAAGAGCAGTCACTGAGTATCGCCGTGGTCGGGCATGGCGCAGCCACCCGGTGTCTACTTCACTACATATTGGGATTTGACGAGGCGTTTATTCAGAGGATGCAATTGGACAACACTAGTATATCGCGATTCAGGTTCGATCAGCAGGGCTGGTTCGCCATTAGCATTAATGATGGCGCGCATTTGAGGGCCGCCGAGCTTGACGGGCAATTCACCATCACGCCCTAAAGTCGTCGCCTCCCGCGATTCAGCCGGTTGCGCCTTCTGATTCTCTTATAGTTACCCGCAGGTAGCCGGGAACACAGTGACCAGAAGAACTAAAGAGCCCCTGAATATAGTCCCAGGGGGTTCTGGTTAGCTATTTGTCGCCAGCCATTGTTGCTCTGGCGAACTTGGGTTGAACAACCTTGTCGTAGGCGTGGCGGCCCTGAACGAGGCCTCCATCTATGAGGATTGTCAGCATACTGTCAAATCCGTCCAGGCCAATCATTGGGTCCGATGCCCAGGTGCCCTGCTTCTGGTAAAGTCGGATGCCCTCCGCGAGAATTTCACTAGGTACTTCTGGGAAAAATGACGATACTCGTTCGGCGACCTGCGAAGGTGAGTTCTCTGCTAGCCACTGCTGTGCCTTGTAGAAGCCGTTTACGAACTTCTGGATAAGCTCGGTGTTGGCCTCTATGAAGGCGGGCATGGCAGCGAGGGAGCTGTAGCAGATATAGCCTAGCTCAACGCCAATGGCGGTAGCCATATGGCCAACGCCGTCGTTGATTAGCTGCTGGGCGAAGGGGTGCGGCATTTGAATGTAGTCTGCATCGCCTGCGCCGAATGCTGTCAGCGCGTCACCAGCGGACATGCCTTCGACGAGCCGGACCTTGCTAGCATCGACTCCGTGTAAGCGCATGGCTGATTTCAGCGACGTTGTGGGTACAGGCGTAAAGCCTATGGGAATGATACTGGAGCCTTCCAGGTCTTTCCACGACCAACCGTCCGTTGGCTTCTTTGAGACCAGGTAAAATCCGTCTCCCTGATTTATCTCCGCTATGTGGAGAGGGGCGTCTTGCTTACCCAGGTCCAAATCCATGAATGTCCGGCTAATGCCTGTTTGGATGACATCGACGCGTTCGCTTCGCAGCATGTCGATGCTGGACTCGCCGTCGGGCATGATGCTGAACATGACATCCAGACCCTCTGCGTAGAAGAAACCGCCAGCTACGGCCACGTATACCGGTGTGTAGAACATGTTGTGGTAGGCGACCATCAGCCGTAGTCGTGAAATTTCGGACTGTTCCAATTAGTTTCTCCACGGGCGGTAGATTTCCAGCTAACGAGCGCTGATCTAATGTCTTTGCCTATGCTTAATACGACTTAGAAGCCCAATGCTATCTTCTGACCCTAAGCTCTCTATTCAAAATAACTAATCGATCACGAGGCCTTCGTAGTCGATGTGTACCAGCGGCAGCCCTAGCTCTTTAAGGCCCGGTTCAATTACAGCGGCGTCACCCACAACAACGATCTTTAGCTGGTCTGCGAGGATGCGCTCCTTAGATACCCGATGAACATCCT
>CAJWRP010000164.1 GCA_913046025.1 uncultured Chloroflexota bacterium | reverse complement strand
TGGCTATAAAGAGCAGTTGCAAGCGCTGGTGGACGAGACCCACAAGCTGGCAGGCAAGATCGACATCGTGATCGGCAACGCGGGCGTGAACCCCTACTATGGGCCAACGTCCGAGATCCCCGATGATGCCTATGAAAAGACGATGAACGCCAATGTGCTGTCCAATCTTTGGCTGGCACAGATGGTGGCCCCCGACATGATCGAGAAAGGTGCCGGGTCGATGGCGTTCACCTCGTCCATCGGGGCGTTCAAACCGTCGGTCATGCTGGGCACCTATGGCATGTCCAAGCTGGCGCTGATCGGCCTGGTGCGCAACCTGGCGCTGGAATACGGGCCCAAGGGCATCCGCGCCAACGCCATCTGCCCGGGCCTGCTGTGGACTCCCATGTGGGAGCGAATTACGGCACGCAACGCCATGTCTCCGAATCCCGACGGTAAGACTCAACGGGAACTTTTTGAGGTTTACGTGGAGAGCACTACACCACTAGGGCGCGAGCAGACTCCAGAGGATATCGGCAATCTGGCAGCATTTCTGGCTTCTGATTTTTCCCAGAACATCACGGGGCAAGCCATCAATGTTAGTGGTGGTTCTCACATGCACTAATGTGCACTTCTTCCGAATCGGCGGGAGCTCACAGTGGTGGCGCGAGGGTTCAACTCTCTGGAGTCACCTTCTCGTAGCTAATAATTCAATTAAGCACCTAACAACAATTTGCATTTTTCAAGGGGTATCCAAAAATGTATCCGAGTAATATTAGAGAGCGAATAGCTAACAACGAGCTTCTTCTTAGCTCAGCAATGTTTTCCCGAGAGCCGCACATCGCAGCAGCCATCTTCCAGACCGGCGCTGACTGGACCTGGATCGATCAGGAGCATGCGCCGTGGGGACCTGAGTCCATGGGGATGATCGCCATTATGGCCAGACAGCACGGCGTTGCGGGCGTTGTGCGGGTGCCGTGGAATACGCCGGGCGATATCAAGAAGGCCTACGACGTAGGAGCCGTCGGCGTGATGGTGCCGCAGGTGGACAACCCCGATGAGGTGCGTGAGGCCATCAAGTACGCCAAGTATCCGCCATTGGGTGAGCGCGGAATCGCTCCCTGGTTCGCGGCGACTATGGGCCTGACCGGCCAGGACATTATCGATAACGCCAACAAGGAGACTATCCTTTGCCTGCAGATGGAGAGCGTGGAGGCCTACGAGAGGTTGGACGAGACGCTGGCCATCAAAGACTTTGAGGTGCTAGTGGTAGGTCCTGCCGATCTGTCCGCGTCTCTGGGTGTACCTGGACAGCTAGGCCACCCCAAGGTCGAAAAGATCATGTTGGACGTCGCGCAGAAGATCAAAGGCACTGGGAAAGCCCTGTGCAGCACATTTGCTGACCCGGCCGTGGCGCGTCGCTGGATCTCTGAAGGATACCGAATGATGAATGTCTCGTCGTGTCTTGCTTTGGGGACCGAGCGAACGAAGAGCATATTTACCGACCTTCGAGAGGAGTTCGGAACACCACCGTTGGCGTAACGGGACAGCGTATCTTGAACGAATGACAAGCAATTTCGCAAAAGGTGGCGGCCTTTGATTCACCAGGGACTGACGATATCGAATGTGGACCAGCTCGCTAGCCTTGTCCGACAGGGCGTCACCTTTCGCGAATGCAACTTCGATGAAGCTGATCTGATCGACTTCGAGGCGGACGCTTTGGAGCTAGAGCAGTGCACGCTTCGCAGTGTCAGGCTCACTAATCTCTTCTGCCCTGAACTTAAACTCATCGACTGCGATCTACATGAGGCCAACTTTGAGCGGGCGGATGTGCAAGACGCAGAGTTCACCAATTCTGAGTTTGCCCAGTCCATCTTCCGAGGAGCAAAGCTCAACCTGTCTCGTCTAGTCGATTGCGATTTCTCCGCGTGCAACTTCGACGGAACTGTCCTGTTTGGGGCCGAACTTACGCGCTGTCGATTCAGGGCGGTAGACTTTTCCTCCACAAATGTGGATTGCGCGAAGTTCGACCACGTGGACTTCAGCATGGCGGCGCTACGCTTCAAAAACTTTAAAGGGAAGCGATTCACCGGCATGAATTTTACCGAGGCCGATCTGACAGGCTGTAACTTCACAGGCGTGTCTTTTGAGGAGTGTCACCTGGCGGGAGTCCATGTGAGCGAAGAGACCCTTTTTGACGGCGCGGACTTTCGCGGTGCGTTCATCGTCGCTTCGCATTTGGAATTGGCAAGTCTTAAGGGCGCAGTGATGTCGCCTGTCCAAGCTAACACTCTACTGTACGAGCGTTTCGGTATCGTTGTAGATGAAGGTTCGTCGTGAGGCGAGTACGAAGCCGATTCAGTCCTGCGCCATGAATCTCTGGCCGCGCGTTCTGTCTGCCTTCTCCAACTTAGCTCTGGCCGCCAGAACCGACAGGTTGAAGAATATGGTGGATATTATCCGCAGAGCGAACTTCAGAAGCACGATAGCAATCAGGTAGTAGACTATCGTTTCCCACTGGGCAAGCGCCGCCTTCAGGCTCTCAATGGAGCCGCACAAGGGAACTATAGAGCTGTCGAAAGATGATCAGAAGAGCATAGGCCAGTATCTTGCCAGAGTCTGTGGATAAGGCCTCGTTGTAGTACGACGATACCCCTAATAGCTCCTACTACTGCCATGGACACCAGAAATATGCCTTCATGCCCCTGTCCTCTGGTCATCATAACTAGCAAGACTGTGAGAACGAGAAACCAGAAGAACGCCAATACTGGAAAAACGACTAGAAACTTCGAGCAATAGATAAAAAAGGAGATCGTTTTTCTCATGAAGCGATGCTGCGCGTTATTGTGGTTTTAGAGGTTTATCTGAAGAATGTCTCGCCTGGACAAGAACCTGTAGAACTTGAAAACAAATATGGCGTACAGAGACATGGCCATTACAAAAAATAGTAACGGCTTGAGCACCTGAATAGCTTCCAAGCAACTAAGCTGGGGAAATTCCATCACACTCCTTTACCTTGATTATGGACGTTAGGAGTGTCTTCGAACCCCATGTTTATGTTTGGATTAAATTGGCATTGGGTTGGCCTATTCCGTGGACAGTTTCCAAGGATGAAGGTGAGCGATCATTTTTCCCAGCGCTACGATGCCTACTATTATCAGCGACGCCGTGGTTAACTCTTTTGCACCCAGCCCGACGACAAAAACCAGCGCAGGCACGGCAACCATGGAGCCTCCTGCCCCGATGGTGTCGAGCACCAGCCCGATCAGTGCGCCCAGTATCGCCGTGATCAGTTCCATGGGGTTTTACAGTCGTAGAGTTCCGAATAAGGGCTAATCTTGCGATAGGCTTTGTTCATAACAAGCTCATGCTGAGCTCTCTTGCGTGAGGATGGCATGAGTCATGAGTAAGGAGAGCAATTAGCCGACTATAAGAGCGAAATCCCGCTTATGCCAATTATTATCATGGCGATTGAGACTAACTTGATGGCCAGAGTGCGCCTGTCCAGGGACTCGTTTAGCAGCTTCCACATGGGCAGGCTCAGCGCTATGCTCATAATGAAAACGAAGAGAGGGCGGGAGGACATGGCAGTGGCTACCAGGGACACAGGGCCCTGGTCAATTGCCCATATTGTAAGCACAAGGGCGATGAAAACCAGCAAGCCCTCGGTTAGTAGAAAGAGACCGGCAGAGGTGGCATTCGTCATGGCGCGCAACATTTCCCGCAGCACATAAGGGCGGAACATGAACAGGATGCATGCTGAGCCCAGTCCCATATTGCGCAAGGTCAAGAGATTCCATACGCTCATGTCATTTGCGGCGACCTTCGTAAGGTACTGCCCGCCAGCTATGAAGAGGCTTCCTGCGATAAGTAACAGAAATGTCGAGTCTAGACTCGGTAACCTGGAAGAGCCTGTAGTTTTTGCCGAGATGATTATGGCGCCTGCTACTGTGGCCATGATGGCCACCCAGTGAAGCGCTGTAAGCTTCTCGGCCAGAAACATTACCGCCAAAATAGCGACGAAAACCGGCGATATGGAGATGACCGGTACGACCCTTGAGACGTCCTCATGGCGCATGGCAATAAACATGGCTATCAGCGATATGCCCCAAAGGAATCCGGAGAAGTAACCTGCCGCAAGTACCGTGATGGGATAGTTATCGAAGGGAACGAAGGGTAGGATCAGCAGCCCCATGGGGAACGTGATAAACCCTACCATTACGATGAAGGTTCGAGCGTCACGGATGTAGTGAACGAGAATGACCTTGTCCAAAATGGACACTAGGGCAAACACAACGGAGCCTAAGATGGCTATGGAGAGCCAATTCATGGCAGCAATTATAGCCTAGGCGCAATTCTAGTGCCGTGCCGCCGATTTATCGGATAAAGCATAAGCACGCGGCGGTAATTTCGCCGTGTGCTTATCGCGCTTAACAGTGGTTTAGTTGCGGGTCACATGCTCACATTTGCGAAGGCTGGTTCCTTGGTGCTAATTGCGGCCTCGCCCTCGTACTTTCCCCTTGCTCTCGTCTTTAGACTTATCGTCGTCATCGTCATCACTGACACTGGAACCACTGTTGTTGGATTGGCCTTTACTTTAATTGCCGCGATGATAAGTTTGCGCATCGTCCCATCACCCACTGCATTTAATTTGGCTAAGCAATTGGTAACTAAATCTTTTGTTCAGTCTAATTTTAGGGAGATGAGTGTTACCGGAGGTTTATCTTGAATTTTAAGCAGAGAGCAGTGGCCCTGATGAGGTTGTTGTGGCTGGGCAGTTGACCGAGGGTATTGGTGGGCAATTGAGGGCAGAGGAAATACGAAGAGCTAACTTGGTAAATCTAAAACTAACGGCCGTGGCACTTTTTGTATTTTTTGCCGCTGTTGCAAGGGCATTGGGCATTGCGACCGACCTTGCCGGCGCTGCGTACTTTGTCCGTGACGACTCGTTCGGCCTGGCACATAGCGCATGTGCAGGCATCGGGGTGGTCTTTAAACCATGTTGGTCTGTTCATATCAGTTGCTCGCGATTGTTGTTGCTAGTTTGTATATAACGACATCCTGGTTTTCGAAAACTTTGCTGAGATCTCTGCTCATGTCTGTCTCGAATTTGCGAAGGCCTTCTTCTGAAAAGTATAGCCGCTCCAACTCGCCGACGTAAACGTACTGCACGCCGTACTTTCTCATTAGAAGCAGGGCTTCCCTGGAATCGAGCGTGTTGTAGATCGTTTGCACATCGCGGATTCGTTCGCCGACCTCTTGGCGATAGTCCCAGCGTTGCTGCTCCTGGTGCCATTGCCAGCCAATCACTGTGGGCAGACCTGTGTTGATAGAGATGCGGCCTCCCCATCTATAAGTCGGCGTAACTCCCTCCAATATAATGGGCGAGCCTTGCACGTTGCTCTGGAGCCATTGTATGCCTTCGTAGTCCGACGCCAACTGTATGCTGCCGTTTGCATCTCTATAAATGGCGTTTTCAATGTATGCAGTGCCGTCCAGCGTGAGCGGAGTTATATTCTCGGGGTTATCGTCGAAGCGGTCTCGCAGGGGTTCCTGAACAAGAAGCCGGGCATCGGGGTCGCCTACTGGGCGGACAAGCGGAACGGCCTGTGCGGCCGCATTCGCCGACTTGGTGAGGCGGAAACACACCGAGGACCCGACCCAGCGGACGCACCCGGAGCATCCGACCGACCCGCTGCTGGTGCCAGACAACTTCGCCTCGATCGACTGGGATGCGAGCGTCGACCGGATCGAGCAGTGGATCCACGAGAACAAGCATCAGCTCGGAAACGCGACCATGGAGGACATGCCGGTGAAGGGTTACCAGCTGCCGGAATCGTGGGGCGACGTGGTCGGCAAAGACTACGACCTGTACAACACGAGGGCCT
>CAJWRP010000163.1 GCA_913046025.1 uncultured Chloroflexota bacterium | reverse complement strand
CAGAATTCTTGCGTACGGTATTGGCCGATCAAGAGGTATTCCTTTTAGATGAGCCCTTTGGTGCGCTGGACGCTCTAACCCGCTCCCAGATACAGAAGTGGCTGTTGGACATGTGGGGACGTGTGCAGAAAACTATCGTTCTCGTGACCCATGATGTTGACGAGGCCATATTCTTGTCGGATAGGGTTTACGCCATGTCCAGCCGTCCTGGTCGCATGACTCTTGTGGAGGATATAGATCTGCCCCGGCCACGCCACCAGGACATGGTTACCCAGCCCAGGTTCGTGGAGTTGAAGGCGCAGCTCCTGACATCTGTGCGCGGCGAGGTGGCTGGTGGCTAAGCTCCTCAGGTCCTTCACAGCTAATTGGCTGCCCGCGCTGGTCATCATCCTGGCGCTACTAGCTGCGTGGGAAGGCTACGTTCGAATCTTTGACGTGCAGAAGTGGTTGCTCCCCTCGCCAACCGTCATAGCCGCAACCATGGCGGAAGATGCCGCGCTTCTCAGCCGACACACTTGGATAACCCTGGCCGAAGTTCTCATAGGCTTTGGACTTGCACTTATTTCTGGCGTAGTGCTTGCCTCCATGATCGCCTTTTCGAGAACGCTGGAGCGGGCCATTTACCCGTTTGTCATCGCTTCCCAGACCATTCCTATCATAGTAGTCGCGCCGCTCCTCCTTATATGGATAGGCTACGGCCTGGCGCCCAAGGTCATAGTCGTTGCCTTAATCGCCTTCTTTCCGGTAGTTGTAAACATGGTGGACGGCCTGAAGTCCGTGGACCCGGACATGGTCAGGCTCATGCGGACTCTGGGGGCAGATCGTTGGCAGATATTCTTGAAACTGCAGTTTCCGTCCTCGCTGCCATTTCTGTTCTCTGGAACCAAAGTCGCCATGGCCGTCAGTGTAATAGGTGCTGTAATAGGCGAGTGGGTGGGTTCCAGCGTGGGACTGGGCTACCTGATGATTCGATCAAAACCCCAGTTCCTCACGGAGCGAGTATTCGCAGCCATCGTTGTGCTATCGGCAATCGGCATATTGCTGTTCCTGCTGGTCGGGTTGGTTGAAAGACTGGTCATACCTTGGTGGCACACGGAGCGCCAAAAGAGGGCTTTGGAAAATTCTGTCTAAAAGCTAAAGAAATATTGATGGATATGATTAATAAGGGGACAAGAAGATGAAAAGAAATGTAAGGCTTGTTCTGACCGTGCTCGTTGGGCTAATGACGTTTGCCATGGTGGCATGTGGCGGGGGAGATCAGGATCAGGTAACTGTAAAGTTGGCGTTGGACTGGTACCCAAACTCCAACCATCTGGGGTTGTTCATTGCGGAGGAGAAGGGCTACTTCGCTGATGAAAACCTGGTAGTGGACTTATACACGCCGGTTGACCCATCCACTGTGCTGCAGACGGTTGGTGCCGGAAGTGATGACTTTGGCATAAGCTATCAGCCAGACGTATTGCTGGCCAGGGCGCAGGGCGTTCCCGTGGTGTCTATCGCGGGCATGGTGCAGCATCCGCTGAACTCCGTCGTGGCGCTAAAGTCCTCAGGCATTACCCGCCCCTTCGACCTCAAAGGCAAGAAGGTTGGCTATCCCGGAATACCGACCAACGAGCCGCTGCTGGAGACCATGCTCAAATTTGATGGCTTGAGCGGCCTTGGCGACGTGGAACTGGTTAATGTCGGGTTTGACCTGGCGCCGGCCCTAATCAGCGGCAGAGTGGACGCCGTGATTGGGGCTTATTGGACTCATGAAACCATTTTGCTGGAGAACGAGGGCCACTCGGTTACCGTTCTCAGGATGGAAGAGTGGGGAGTGCCCGACTACTATGAGCTGGTGATGGTGGCTAGTGAAAAGAAGCTTTCGGAGGATCCCGAGGTGGTGGAGCGCTTCCTCAAGGCGGTGCGACGTGGGTACGCCGATGCCGTCGCGGACCCTCAGGCTGGGGTAGATATTCTGCTGCGCGGTACTAACGAGGAAGTAGACGAGAAAATCGAGCGGCCCGGTGCAGACCTTCTGAAGCCTTTGTGGAAAACATCTACGGCAGACTTTGGTGAGCAGGACTCCGGTCGTTGGGAGAGCTTCACCAAATGGATGCATGAGAACGGTCTTCTAGAGGATGAGCTGGATTCAACCAAGGCGTTCACCAGCCAGTTCGAAGAGTAGTTTTTAAGCCATAAAGTCATAACGAATGCCCTTCGACTCACTTTAGTCGAAGGGCATTTTCTAAAATCCGGTCACCGCGAACGAATCTGTTTGCAGGCCCCTTCGGAGAAGAAATGTCGATAACTCTGGACCTTCGTGACAAATACGCAGACCTCTGGGAGAAAGTAGTAACGCATCCATTCATCATGGAAATGGGTGATGGGACATTATCAATCGAGAGGTCGACCAGATACTTCTTACAAGACTATGTTTTCGTCAAAGATCTTGTGATGGCGACGGCAGCAGGCATGGCCAAGGCTCCCGATTTTGAGGCTACCGACGTTCTGAACCGGTTTCTCACTGGGATATTGAATCCAGAGAACGATCTATTCGTCAGGTTCTTTAAAGAACTCGGTTCTTCTGAAGAACAGTATTCGTCGGCAAGCGCATCGCCCACTACGCAAGCTCTCGGAGATTTCATAGTGCGCACGGCCATGGCGGGGCATTTCGAAGATGTCATTACTATCCTCTATGTGACTGAAGGCACCTATCTGGATTGGGGCACTCGATTCCTAGAGGCTGGCAAGAATCCGACTAATCCCGTATATAGAGAGTGGATAGATCTACATACACCCGCCGTTTTAGGTGGGCTGGTAGACTGGATGGGTAATTACTTGGATGGGCTGGACATTGGCAGCAGACTACCGGAGATCGATCGTATATTTCGAACGTCACTTCGATATGAGTATCAGTTCTGGGAGTCGGCGTACCACGGCGAACATTGGTTAGAGGCTTAGCTGGAAATAGGCGAGACCCATGAATAATCACCTCATTACCAAAGGCGAGAGTCGGGAATCGAAACGACGGAAGCGGCGCAAGATGGCGGTTTCCGGCACCGGTGT
Organism: uncultured Chloroflexota bacterium; assembly: GCA_913046025.1. Next base: position 2,831 of record CAJWRP010000163.1, on the reverse strand, counting down.
CCACAACCTTCATAGCATTATCCGCAAGCGGGCAGAGAAGATTCCCAAACAAGAAGTAGCGGACAAGTAGCGGACAAAATATTAGCTAGATCCCATTGTTGAGTCGCCTCTGAACGTACGCATGGCGATTAATGCTATCCTGTTTCATGCCCATACAAAAGACAACGAAAGCAAACAGATGACCCACGTGCCCACAGCTATGACCATCGCCGGATCCGATTCTGGAGGCGGAGCCGGTATTCAGGCGGACCTCAAGACATTTGCGGCCCACGGTGTTTACGGAACCTCTGCCATTACGACGATAACCGCCCAGAACACCACCGGCGTTATCGAGGTCTTCGAACTGCCCACAACTCTCATAGCTAGTCAGATTGACGCCATCGTTACAGACATAGGCGCGGACGTTGTTAAGATTGGCATGCTGTCCAGCTCCGCTATCATTCAAGTTGTTGCGGACAAGGTCAAAGAGCATAACCTCACAAAGTTGGTTGTGGACCCAGTCATGATTGCCAAGGGAGGCGACAGGCTGCTGCAAGAAGAGGCTGTGGACGCCATGCGCAAGGTCTTGTTGCGACTGGCCTTTGTCATTACACCCAACGCGCCTGAGGCTGCTGTGCTGGTCAACCGTCCGGTGGAAAACCTTGATGACGCACGTTGGGCTGCCAAGGAGCTGGTCTTTATGGGGGCCAAAGCTGCCATCGTTAAAGGAGGCCACCTGGAAGGCCCGCCTACGGACATCCTGTACGACGGCAATGAGTTCCGTGCTTTCACGGCACAGCGCATCGAGAGCACCAGCACCCACGGCACCGGCTGCACCTTCGCATCTGCCGTCGCGGCAAACCTTGCCAAAGGCATGACACTTAGGGACGCCGTGCCAGCGGCCAAGCGTTACATCACCAATGCCATTCGAAACGCTGTGGCGATAGGTCATGGTCATGGACCGCTGAACCACTTCTACATGCTCAATGAAGAGATTTAGTCTCAAAATATCCCCAGCCTAATCTGAATTATCTTGATTAAATTAGGAGTTTAACTTGGCCATATTTCTCACGGAAAACGACGTCAAAGAGATACTCACCATGGAGATGGCGCTGGATACTGTTGAAGAGAGTTTTCGGCTCATGGCGGAGGGCACCGCCACCAACAGTCCTCGTTCTCGAATCCGCCTACCCAACGGAGTTCTGAATTTCATGGCCGGTGCCGCCCCTGGTATAGGCGTCATGGGCTTCAAGTCGTATGGCGTAACCCGAGGACATTCAGTCAAGTTCTACGTTCAGCTTTCCAGCACCGAGACTGGCGAACTCCTGGCAGTCATCGAGGCGTCGTACCTTGGGCAGATTCGCACGGGGGCAGCTAGCGGCGTCGCCACCAAGTACATGGCCAAAGAAAATGCCTCCAGTGTGGGCGTCATTGGCTCAGGTTACCAGGCAAGAACGCAGCTTGAGGCAGTATGCAAGGTCAGGCCTATCACGTCGGCTCTTGTGTACAGCCGCAAACCGGAGAATCGAGAGAAGTTCGCTACCGATATGAGCGCTTCTCTGGGAATTGACGTACGCGCATCAGAATCGGGCGAGGCCTGCGTGAAGGACGTCGACGTTGCTATAACCATGACTAGCACGTCAAGGCCGGTCCTGGAGGGAGATTGGCTCTCCTCTGGGACGCATATCAATGCGGCGGGAGCGAACCACTGGATGCGTCGGGAGTTAGATGGCAAGGCAGTTGGTCGTGTAGATGTGGTCGTTACTGATGACATAGAGCAAGCTAAACTGGAGTGCGGGGACCTGATTTACCCAAACGAGTTTGGCACCATACGCTGGGAGCAGGTCATTGGCCTGTCGGATGTGGTTGCTGGCATCGCAAAAGGTCGCAACTCGGCTGAGGACATAACGCTGTTCGAGTCTCAAGGCCTGGCGCTGGAGGATCTTACCACGGGCATGCACATATACAACATTGCCAAAGAGCGCGGCCTGGGCCAACAGTTACCCTTCTAGTTTCGGGTGTCCGGCAGACCAGCACGGAGTTGATAGGGCGACTCTTGAACGAGGGTTATTCTGCAAACATATGCTTTGATTCAGGGTTGGGTGGACCGAGACAGCTACACTGGCAGGGCCTTACCATGAAAACTTGCTCTCCGACCTACAGCTTCACTATGCCGACGCCTTTGTAGATCTTTATCGATGTGCCAAAGGATTTGGACAAGCGCTGCATGCGTTCCAGAATTTTCTCGGACATTTCAGATGCCGCCAATACCGGGCGGCCCCGTTGGCCACGACTCTTGCCATAACCCAGGTCGATAGGGTGCAATGTGATTTGGCTCATGCGCCTCTTAACGAACTCGCATTTCACCACAACGCTTTCCCAGTAAATGGAGTCGCCGGGAAATCCTCTTGAGTCCAGCTCGCTGCGGGCATCGTAGAAATCGGCTGGCGTTGCTCCTGCGTCCATCTTCATCAGGTCGTAGTTGAACGACGGTTGCCACCGCACCGTGTCGTTCTGAAATATGAAATTGCCCAGGCTGTAGAAGATAGGCTTGCCCCTGTAGATCTCCAAGCCTCTGGTAACGTGGGGGCCGTGCCCGATGAATAGGTCCGCCCCTTCGTCGATGCACTTTTTGGCGAAATCCACCAGGAACTCCGGAGGCTCGTCCCTGTGCTTACCGCTCTCGTGGCAGTGCACAGAAACTATGACCCAGTCCGACATGCGCCTCGCATCTCTGACCCACTTCAAATTGCCTTCAAGGTCTCGTGCATTTAGGCTTGTTGAGATGCCGAACTCTTCACCCAACGCGAACTTCTTGCCCAAAACCGGAACTCGGTGTCTGTGTCCTCAGG
>CAJWRP010000162.1 GCA_913046025.1 uncultured Chloroflexota bacterium | reverse complement strand
GGCGCAGCTTTATGGCGCCGCAATCACCCCAGCACCGAGCCTCGAGCAGCCGAGGCTCAGCGGCACAGGTGACCTAGCGCGGTGGCTGCGCGGTGGCTGTGGGGGGCGCACCTCCCACCCATCGATCTGGGCGCGGAGCAGCCGAAGTGCACCGGCGGGCGAGTCGCGCACGCGAAGCACCATGGCGCCCAGCTGGCGGTACGTCATCAAAGGGGGGTTGAGCGTGAACAGCGGGTCGCTCGCGATGCCTAACTGAGCCGCCGACTGCGCCATAACCGCTAGCAGCGCGTACATCACGCAGTTGAGTTGCCACGGCGGCAGCATGAAGCCGTCGGTCCGGGGCATAATATCGAAAGTTTCTATGGCGTTGGCAATGGAGGGAGACGGTATCTGTCGAAGGGTCTCCAACTGCTCCGCTGTGAGTTCTGCCATGTGGTCCTCCTAGACTTTTTCTGCTTTATTAATCGCCGTTTTGTCGGAGAAGATGATACCACGACGGCGGGGATTGGGCACACAGGTGGCCGTTAAACTTGGGGCAGACCGGCTCTGGCCAATCTTCGTTGACGGGGTAGACGACGGCACTTATGCTTCGACCATGAACAGCACCGGAAAATTAGTCAGGCTTCGGCGAGAGCAAGAGGACGAGGCAGTCGCTGTATTGGCAGCAGCGTTTCAGAACGATCTGGTGTTGAACTATATTTTTGAAGACATTACAGCGGGTGACGACCCTTGTATTCAGGAGCTTTGTTTCGTTTTTCATGTCGAGTGCGATTCGGCTTTGAATGGCCTCTTATGGGGGTTGAGAGTGATGTTGAGTTGCTTGCTATCGCCGGCATCGACGAGCCCGGCACTGCCGATTGGTCCCAGTCACTGGCTGACTGCTACCAGGCCTTCCACCGTGTCCGCGGGCCAGACTCGGTGAAACGGCTTGGGACTTATGCAGTACTACCGGACCAGCATAGACCGGAGGAGCCCCATTTCTTTTTGCGCATGGTGGGCGTGCTCCCAGGGGCGCAAGGGCGAGGGTTCGCACGAATGTTATTGGACTGGCTATACGAGGTCTCTGCTTACCACCCGACTTCTATGGGAGTGGCCCTGAATACGGACACCAACGTCAACGTCGCTATTTATGAGCATTTCGGGTACGAAGTTTTGGGTCGCGATGCCTTGGCAGGTCACACTATCTCTACAATGTACCGGTCTAACCCTAAATAGCTTTAACCCGCACCCTCCCCGCCATACGACCACCTGACGCATGTCTTAATCTCGCCAGAGTCACACGGTTGCCTAACGCCCGCCCAACCAGTTTATCCGCATAATGTAATTACTGTTCAACCTCTTCACCAAAAGACTCAAAGGGGTTGGTGCGGTAGTTTGTGATGAGGTGATGACCGGATGATATTCCATATGAGGGCTGTAAAACGCTCCATATTGTTGACCGCTGTGCCGCTTCTGGCAGCAGTGGTCGTGCCCCAATTTTGGTCGCCATTCGTTTCCAGGGTAGAGGCTGCTGTGTCCAGCTTATCGGCGGCAAGCATCGCGACTGGCATTGGTCACCCTGTAGACGCACCGATAGTGTTGGATAGCGTTCCCAACGGTATCGCGGGTTTCGAGATGACAACATCGCTAAGTGATCCTGCGGTCGCTACGACTGATTGAGTTGTTATCTCTCCAGAGTTTGGCATAACGCAAATTGAGTATATCTCGACTTCAGATGTAAAAATTATAAGCGCAGACCTAGCCCAGGCCTTGCAGGGTAGCCTGAGTGGCCTCACATTAAACACGCTGACATGACGACTAACAAGCAGGGCGCCAGAGCGATCCACATTGACCTGACGCGGCTCGAAAACGACTCTGGCAATCCCGGCCAGGTACACGACGGCTCCCTGAACGTCAAGAAGCGCTTCAAGGGTGGGGGCAGCGAAAGCGACAAAGGCGGCGGACCCAGTTTTATATAATGAGCTTTGGTTTTCTAGATGCCAAGGTTTGCATTTATTTCAGCTTAATAAACCAGAGGCCTGTTCCAACCGTATTGGAATAGCTACCAATCCCTTCTTTTGGAGGTGTGGTCAGCCGGTTATTCAAGACATACTAATAACTAACACCTAATGACCCTATCCCGGCATGCCTGCGTCTATCCAGCGCTCAACCTCCATGGCTTCATCCTCCTTCACAAAGGGACCGCCCATGGGCATCTTGGGAATGCTGCCGAAACCCTCTCTCAGGGAGATCACTAATGCAGTCTCCTTGCCTGGAAGACCTGGTTCTATGAACTTGGTTCCCATAGAAGAATCGTTAGCCAGAGCTTCCGGCGTGTCCCAGTAGTAGTCGTGAATACCCGGCAGGCCTTTTCTGCCTGAACGGGCCTCCCACCTGTTCATGATGCCCGCCAGGATTTGCTGTACGCGGGGCCACGTCACTTCGCCGTTGCTCATATAATTCCTCTGCAGACCTAAGAAGTTGAGTTCAAACCATTGGGATGTTGCCAATGGTAGCCTTGACCATGGGAGCCGTCAATCCCTGCCCTTGACCCGCCGCTTACCGAACAACGATAATGTGAACCGTATTTTACCCAGCGATAAACGGCTTTATCTCCCGGTGCATCCAACGATTTTAGGCCGGGAACTGAAAGGAGCAATCGAATGGCTGATATAGGATTCATAGGCCTGGGCATCATGGGACGACCAATGGTCCGTAACCTGATGAAGGCTGGCAACACGGTGACCGTATATGACATTGTCGGCACCGCCGTGGAGGAGATGGCCACCGAGGGGGCCAAAGTGGCCTCGTCCTCTAAGGAAGTGGCCGAGAACAATAGCCTGATAATTACAATGGTTCCTGACGGACCCGACGCCGAGGCGGCGATCATGGGTCCAAACGGCGTACTGGAAGGTGCAGCCTCTGGCTCGGTGGTAATCGACATGAGCTCCATTGCGCCAGCGTCGTCGCAGAAAATCGGTGCGGCCTGTGATGCAGCTAGCGTTGGTTTTCTGGACGCCCCCGTCAGTGGTGGCGAGCCTGGAGCTATCGCCGGAACGCTGGCCATTATGGTTGGCGGCAAGAAGGACGTGTTCAGCAAGTTTGCTGATACCTTCGACGTTCTGGGCAGTGCGACTTACTGCGGAGGTTACGGCGCGGGCAACACAACAAAGCTGGCCAACCAGATCATCGTTGCGCTGAACATCGCTGCTGTGAGTGAGGCGATGGTGCTTTCCCGAAAGGCTGGGCTAGATCCCGAAGTAGTGTTCAATGCCATCAAGGGCGGATTGGCCGGTAGCACTGTGCTGAACGCCAAAGCTCCCATGATGATCGAGGGCAATTTCAACCCAGGCTTCCGCATCAAGCTGCACCAGAAGGACCTGAACAACGCGCTGCAGACGGCCCGAGAGCTAGGCGTTCCGCTGCCGTTCACATCGATGGTTCAGCAGGTCATCGGTTCACTGATGAACGAGGGCAAGGGCGAATTAGATCACTCGGCAATTGCCAACTTCATCGAGGACATGGCTCAGACCAAGGTCAGCGGGCAGTAGTTTTTTCGATGGGTTGTAGCAAGTCCTAATTGATATAAAGGGAACGAGTTTGACAAGTCGGGGTGGCTGGAAGGCCATCCCGACTTTTTTTTGGGGCTTCTAGATATGTGAGAGTTCAAGTTCCTGCTATTGAATATATTGTGATTAATTAAAGTCTAAGTGATGGACCAGTAATACTTCTGCCGTTATGCTTATTAATGGCATTAAGGGCATTCCCTACCGTTTAAACTTGATGCTATGAATAAGCCTTCGGGGGTGGGTGAATGGTTTGTATTGTGATGATGGCTTCATCATGGATTTTCGGTCCTGCCGTATTTGGGTTGATGAGGAGGAGATACAGGTATCCGTTATTCGATTCCGCATCCTCGGCCAGTTGATTGAAAACGCCGGACGCCCTTTAAGTGCATACGAGATCATGCGCCTCGCATGGCAGGGTGAGGACTATGACCTGGGTCTGGTGCGCTGGCACATCGCTCGGCTGCGAAAGGATGTTGGTGACAATCCACCCAAGTGCAACGTGCACTTCAGAGGTTTCGAATACCGGTTCGACGTAGGCGGTCTATCACCCGCACCTCTTCTTGTGCCCCAGCTGGAGTCCACGTCTAATTACTTGCGCTGTTGAGCAAGCCGTTTCGCCGTTGTGACTCCTTATGTTCAGCTATACCATGCAGTGCTGGGAAGCTTCGCCCGGTTCGCTGCCTTGATTGAGGCGGCCAAACGACACCAGCTGAATCCCAAGCCATATCTGATCTGACTTAGAACTCGGTTTTGCATTCTGCAAGACGTTATCGCTGAGCAATATACTGGGCGATCATTCTCGTCAGAATGTTCAGACATGCCGAGACATATTAGACAAGTCTGTCGCTTTAAAATTCACAGACTGTTCTCGAAAATCAATGACCATATGGCGTTTACGCCTCAACACTGGGTCACAATCGCCCGCAAAAGTCCATCACTGACAGGCAACAAGACCTGAATTGCATACATTCTCAGCCCAATACGCCCCTACTTGCCTTTTTCGCCTTATTTAGAGTACATTAACAGCCACATTTCGCGCATTACCACCGCGTGCATCTCGATTGTGAGACACACCACTTAATACAAGCCCTAGCCATCACCAGGAGGATGCCATGACAACGACCTCATCCCCAGTTTTTGGATCCAGTATCAAGCGACGAGAGGACCCACGCCTGATAACGGGCAAAGGCACTTATGTCGACGACGTTAAGTTGGCGGGTATGCTCCACATGTCATTTGTGCGTAGTCCCGAGGCTCACGCAAATATCAAGAGCATAGACACCTCTGCGGCAAAGGCTCTCAGTGGTGTCGTGGCCGTCTACACTGGAGAGGAACTGGCAGATAAGCTAGGTCTTGTACCATGCGGATGGGTTGTACCTGATACGGTAGAGGTGCCTCACCCTCCCATGGCCCTTGGCAAGGTCCGCTGCATTGGCGAGGCTGTCGTGGCCGTTATAGCCACCGACTCCATCATAGCGGCAGATGCCGCTGCCTTGGTGGATGTAGAGTACGAAGTGCTCCCCGTTGTTGTGAATAGTGAACTGGCTGTACAAAGTGGCCAGCCACAACTCCATGAAGAGGCTGCCAACAATAAGTGCTTCGAGTGGGAGGTAGCGGGTGGTGATGTGGCGCAGGCTGCTTCCGAAGCAGAAGTGACTATAAGCCAGCGATTCGTTAACCAACGGCTCATACCCAATTCCATGGAAGGCAGGGCTGTAATTGCCGATTACAACTCGGGCACCAACCAGATCACGATATGGACTTCGTCACAGATTCCTCACCTGGTAAAACTGCTGTTAGCCTTGGTTACAGGCCACCCCGAGCATCAGATTCGTGTCATTACGCCTGACGTTGGCGGCGGATTTGGCTGCAAACTATTCTTGTACGCAGAAGAGCTGATCTCCTTTGCCATAGCTAAAGATCTGGGTCGCGCAGTTAAGTGGACTGAGCAGCGCCAGGAAAATTATATGGCCACCGCTCACGGTCGTGACCATATCGGTGACTGGAAAATAACAGGCAAGCGCGACGGCACCATCACAAGTATCGAAGGTGACGTCTATGCAAATTTGGGTGCCTACCTCTCGACTTTTGCTCCAGCGGTGCCAACGCTGCTGTTCGGTTTGGTGTTGTCAGGTCCTTACGACATTCCTAATATTCGTTGTAAAGTCACTGGCGTGTTTACCAACACCACTCCAGTAGACGCTTACAGAGGCGCAGGCCGACCTGAAGCCACCTACGTGGTTGAGCGTCTGGTGGATATGTTTGCCCAGGAAATCGGTATGGACCCAGTAGCGGTCCGTCGCAAGAACATGATTGAGCCCTTCGATGATGGCCACGATGTAGC
>CAJWRP010000161.1 GCA_913046025.1 uncultured Chloroflexota bacterium | reverse complement strand
GTCGACAATCGTTGAGGAATTGCAGCGTCGATTTGACCGACTTGATGACAACTGGAGTCAGCTCACCTGATTTGTGCAGGTAGGGCCAACGGGATTCGCACGGTATTAAAATGCTTGCGCGAGATTCCTTTGGATAAGTTTCTGTCTCAATCGACGGACCTGCAGATCTGTGACCAAGTTGGTACTTCGCGGTACCTGATGGTCACTTCTTTTCCTCCTGCAGTTCTCGTTGTCGTCGACCTTTTCATTATTAGCGCTGATCACGCTAATTAGGAAACCGCCCATTGTGCCGCTATTGTTCAGCCTGGAAGAGGGCTCTTCGGGCCAGATCAACAAGGTTTGATTTCTGAGACGTTTCGATGACCCTGTTAAGATCTTCCCTTCCCTGCTCTCCGTTAGTCAACATAAGAAGCGCTTTCCCCCGGACGTAGAGAGCTTCAAGCTGCCTTGGTCTCAACGTGAGGGCCCGGTCAGCGTCGTCGAGCCCCAGAGAGTATTCCCCTTTTGCTACATAAGCGAAGGCTCGCCCTATGAGGGTGCCAACCAGAGTCGGGTCCCGTTCTAACGCCGAAGTAGAATCCGAGATGGCCCTGTCATAGTCGCCCGTTAGGAGATGCGCCTCTGCCCGGTTAGCATAAGCTGGAACTAAGTTGGGATCCAACTCTAGGGCTTTAGTTGCATCCACAACTGCATGGTCATAGCGCCTTAAGCCAGTATTCATGTATGCACGGTTGGAATAGGCCATCGCAAACACGGGGTCTTGATCGATGGCTCTGGTCACATCGGTGAGGGCATCCTCGGTCCGTCCTAACCCGAGATAGGCCAGGGCGCGGGCGTTGAACGCTGGAGCGAGGTGACGGTTTATCTCTATGGCTCTGTTAGCGTCTGCTAGAGCTTGTTGATAGAGGCCCATGCTTACGTAGGTCTTCGCTCGGTTCCCGTAGGCCTCGGCAAATTCGGGATCGCGCTGGATGGCAGCTGTATAATCAGCGGCAGCAACGTCGACACTTCCCTGTTCATCATAGGCCAAGCCACGATTGATGTAGGCGGTAGCCACAATGGCGTCCAGACCCATGCCGTGCCACGTAGCCATGCTGGGCTCTATTTTCAAGGCAGCGGCCAAATCTGGTTCCAACTCCAAAGCCATGATGGCGTCCTGGATGGCTTGGTTCAAAAGCCCGAGCTGCCAGTGCCCGCGAGAGCGGTGAACGAAGGCCATCACTACAAGATAGATATTCGGCGACAACTCCAAAACCCGGTCGTAATCCGTAATGGCCAGTTCGGATTTCTTGGTGTCAAGATAGACGTGGGCCCGCGCGAAGTAGGCATTTGCCAAATCGGGGTTCAATTCGATTGCCTTAGTAGCGTCGGCAATAGCTTTTTCTACCAGTACCTTGGTCGGAAGCGCCCAGGCACTGATTGACTCGGTTGACACCTCACCCTCGGATAAACTGCCTTGTGGCGCATGTGCGAAATGTGATATTTCTACAAGGACTGAGGCGCGACTAACGTAGGCTTCTGCCAGGGATGGGTCTAGCTCTATGGCCTTAGTAGCGTTGGCAACGGCCTGGTTGTAGGTCTTGGGGTTGAGTCGATAGAAGTCGGAACGGTCGACGTAAGTTCGGGGATTATTTGGGTCGAGTTCCGGCGCCTCTTCTTCAAAAGTGTTGAAGAGGACGTCTCGTTCAGTCTCATCCTTAGTCCCTTGGGTCAGAACGCATCCGGCCATCACGAAGGCTATAACCATAATAATGGTGAGCGCGAAACCTAAGCGGATTAGCGTGGCAAAGATAATACTCCTATCTTGAATCAGGGAAGCTCATACTGACCTCCCACTCTTCAACGAGTTCAGCGTGAGCCGCAACGGAAGCTTCTCACTATCGATCAGCTTTTCGAACCATGAGCCGCGAATCCCGGCGATCTCAAACGAAAGATTAAATGAACTCCTATGGCAGGACCTTAGGCCAAGGAACGTTAAGGCGGCTGCCCGTCATCGTCAATCCAGTGAGACAGATATTGCTGATTCGGGGCGCCTTCATTTTACATGTTTCCCTTGAGCCGAGGGTCTAGCAGGTCCCTCATGGCATCTCCGAGCATATTGAACGCGAAAACCGTAAGGCCGAGCGCCAAGCCAGGCCATATCGCAAGCCAAGGCGCGCGATACATGTAGGATACACCGGTCCCGCTTAGCATTCCTCCCCATGTGGGGAAGGGAGGGGGTATACCGAAGCCCAGGAAACTAATGGAGGCCTCTGCAAGGATGAAGCCTCCTATGCGTATCGTGGCCAGAACGATTATCGGGGCCATGGCGTTTGGCAAAATATGGCGCACCATAATTCGCAGATTGGATGAGCCTAAGCTTCGAGTTGCTTCCACGTACTGATTTTCCTTGAGGGACAGCACCTCTGCTCGAATCACCCGTGTGTTCCAGAAGAAGGAGATAATAGAGAGGGAAAAGATCACATTCCACATTCCCCGCCCAAAGATGGTCATAAGGGTGAGGACGAAAATCAGGTCTGGTATGGTCATAAAGGCGTCTACTATGCGTTGGAGGACCGTGTCGAAGCGTCCGCCATAGTAGCCAGATACGAGGCCAAAAAGGACCGCACTGGTGGTGGAAAGAGCCATGCATATAAGTCCTACCATAAGGGAAATACGCGCCCCATAAACTATCCTGCTGAAGAGATCCCGCCCCAGTTGGTCGGTACCAAGAAGGTGATGCCAACCGTAACTCAGCAAGGGCTCATCAAGGTTTTGCTCGGCGAATCCGTAGGGAGCGACAACATCGGCCAATATGGCTATAATCCCCAAGAGTAGTATGATCACAGCCCCTGCCGCACCCAACGGCTTCTCTCGGAAAAGGCGCTGAACGAACTCCAACCACCAGGGTCGTTTCCTCCCGAGGGCTGTTACTTTCAGGACATCTTCTGGCGCTATCTGTTTTTTGCTCTTGAACAACATGCTATCCCCTGACTAACGGTACCGTATTCTCGGATTGAGCCACCCGTAGCTAATATCTACCGCCAGATTGATGAGAATAACGAAGAAAGCAAGGAAAATCACCATAGCCTGGAGCATAGGGTAGTCTCTGTCCACTATGATATCCAGCATGTATTTCCCTACCCCAGGGAGACCCCAAACGGACTCGATGATGACGATTCCCGATATGGACCAGGCTGCCTGGAGCCCTATAATAGTGATGACGGCGATGAAGGCGTTTTTGAGGGAATGACGTGAGATGATCACCCTCTCGGGAAGACCCTTGGCCCGAGCTGTGCGTATGTAATCCTGACGTAGGACCTCCAGCATCATGGCCCGGGTCATTCGCGCGATGGGCGCACCCACAAAAAATGCGAAAATCAGGGCCGGTACGATCATTTGTTTTATGTTACCTAGAGGGTCCTCAGTTAGCGGGTGATAAATCGGGTCCGGAGACCAGTCTAAGTAGATGGAGGCGAATACCAAAACCAGGATGCTCGTCCAAAAATAGGGTACCGATAGCCCGATAATCGCCACTGTTCTGAAGAAATAGTCGGACAACTTATCTTGGCGGATAGCGGTCAAGACACCAACACTGAGACCCCAAACGGTGGAGAAGACAATGGTCAGGACGGCCAATTCCAAGGTGACGGGGTAGCGGCGTTTGAGTTCGCTGATGGCGCTGCGGTGGCTCCACAGCGATTCCCCGAAATCGCCCCGGAACATCCCTCCGACCCACTTGAAATACGCGGTGTGGATTTGGTCGGACAGGCCCAGACTCTCCCTGATCGCCTCCACGTCCATGTCGAACATGGCGCCTCTCTGGTCGGCCATCAGGTCGACCGCATCGCCCGGCACGAGGCGTATGAGACCGAAAACGATGATACTTATCAAGAACAGTGTGGGAAATACAAGCAGCAGGCGCCTGATTATGTAATTTTGCATTCGTTCCCTCAAGGCCGATCCGGAAGGTCTTCACGCCTGTCCAAAGTTGCACAAGGACCAGGGAATAAATACCTTTCAAAAAACATGCGTGGGTCACACGACCCACGCAAGGTGGTCCGCTCAATGGGTCGGTTCAGGCTTAATGCCTAATCTGAATGAGCCGCAATGCGGCGGATCTCTAGTTTTCGAACCAAGCCTTCATGAGGGGATGGCCATTATCAAAGGAGTCGTGGTAAAGGTAGTTTACCAACTTGGGGTTCTGGGCGTAGAAGTAGAGCCAGGCTGGTCCGGGAACCACGTAGGCTTGGTCCATTATATATCTCGATGTATCGTGAGAAAGTTTAATCCGTCGCTCGAGGTTCGTCTCCGCGGATATCTGATCCAGTAGGTCGTCAAGGTACGCATCGTTTAGGCCGAAGTATTTGTTCCCGTTCAACTCCGAATGGAAGGGACCAATGAGCCAGTCCTCCGGATCGTAACCGTAGCCCAGCCAGGTGTATACGATGTCGTCGTAAGCTCCGTCTCTCCACACGGGCACAAAAGAGTTGTAGTCGGTCATATTGAGTTTGGTCTTTATACCGAGTTTGTTTAGCGCCTCTGCGACCAGCTCTGCTTCGGAGGAAAACCGCTCTCCGTATCCGGTGGTGCTGTCCATTGTGACTTCGAGTGCGCCGGGATAATAACCAGCATCTGCCAGCAGTGCCTTTGCGCCATCGAGATCATACTTGATGTACTTGCTGGATGCGCCGTACTCATCGTCAGGCAACCAGTAGTCGTTGCCAAAGTAAAGGTATCCACCGAAGGAGATTCCATACCCGCCCAACACGCTATTCACCCACCCCTCGCGGTCAATGGCCATGGCCACAGCTCGACGCAAACGGACATCGTCAAAAGGCGGCCTGTCCGACTTCATCCATACGGCACGCCGATTGAAGGGGTCTATGAATGAGGGATAGACATTTTCGGGGTTAGAGTCTAACAAGGCCCTATACCGCTCTCCGCTTATAGCACAGGTCTCCACTCCGAGTAGGTCTAACTTACCTGTACGGAAGGCGGCGTCCTCGGCCTTTTCATCTCCGAAGAATAGCTGCTGCACCACATCGATGTAGGGGTAAGGCTGGTTCCAGTAGTCGACGTTGCGGGTCATCTTGGTCGCCACGCCTGGGCTGTAAGACTCGAATACCCAGGGGCCAGTCCCGATGTCCGAACACTCGGGAATTACAAACCCTCCACACTCCGCGTCCACCTCGGGAGCCAAGATCTCAAACGATGTCCTAGCCATCAGAAACGGAAACGCCGCCACCGGCTTTTCCAGGTTAAAAACCACGGTGTAGTCATCGGGGGCCTCGTAGGACGCCACTCTTGATAGGACGTTATTCTGCTGGGAGGCCTGCTCCGACCCCTTAATGCGATCAAGGGTAAATATGACATCGGATGCCGTGAACTCTCGCCCGTTAACCGGCGCCTTGTTGTGCCATTTCACGCCTTTTCTGAGGTTAAAGGTGTAGGTCTTGCCGCCACCACTAACCTCCCACGACTCCGCCAGGGAGGGGGCGACATTATGGGCGGTGGGAGAGGTGCCTGGACCAACATCAAATTGCAACAGGCGCTCGTGAGTGTAGCTGTTGGTAATCCTCAGGCGATAGCTAACGTATTTGTGAATATCGAAGCTCTTCGGCTCTAATCCTCGAATGTTGATCGTGCCCCCGTATTGGGGCTCTGAAGTGGCCGCATCGGGCAAGTACAAAGGAATATTTAGATCGTCGACTAGTGTCTGGACACGCGGGTCCAAAGATGGCAGGGGGACGGGTGTGGCCACCACCACCACAATCTTCTCCACCACGACAGTCTCACCAGGGACCTGTACCTCTTTCAACACTTCTTTGGTAACAACCATGGTCTCACCGGGAACCTTTATTTCCTTGATCACCTCTTTGGTGACGGTGATGGTCTGACCAGGGACCTGTACCTCT
>CAJWRP010000160.1 GCA_913046025.1 uncultured Chloroflexota bacterium | reverse complement strand
CAGCCTGAACGGTAGCCTCTACGGTGGCATCGACACTTGGTGGCGGCTGACTATCTGCGGTATCCCCTAGATTTGGATCCGGATTCGGGTTCCGCCAATTCTCGGAATCACCATGGCGAAATATATTATCGACGCCGCAATGGGAAATATCAGCAAGCTCCTGTTCTGTCGGTTCGCGGTCAGCTAATTCAGACAGAATCGATTCCTCAAGAGCATCTTTTACACACTGATGTTGTTCATCGGTGAAAGGTCCAACCTTACCATCTGGTATAGGAGGCGCAGAGATCGTGGCCGAAACGAGTGTTGGCAAAGAGGTGGCGGTAGGCGCAGCCTGAACGGTAGCCTCTACGGTGGCATCGACACTTGGTGGCGGCTGACTATCCCCTCCACAAGCTACCAGTAGTAGAAGTGCTGCCGTCAGAATGACCAGTTTGATAGCTTGCAGCCCCATGGGCTCGATTATACAACAGCAAAAAATTCAACGCTGAACTACTAAGGTACTGGGAGGATAAGGGGGGTCAAATGCCAGTGCTAAGAGGCGGGGGCATGTCGATACCCGTGACAGACCCATGAAAAAAATGGGGGTAGTGTTGAGTCTGCAGTGATAGCTTTGTCTTTGTGGCGTCACTGCAGCGAGTGACAGAGTGACGGCAATCCAGTATGCCGTCCCTTCGTACTCCCTCGGGGGTGCCACCATTCCATTAGGTCTTGAATCTGGTGGCTTCGTCTGAACCGCCGGTGGTATCTCCTTCACTGTAAGAATGCGCACCCGCTCCAGCAAGTTGACCACCTTGGACGATAAGGTATTCGTTCCTGATTGGCCTGCCATCAAACCAACACTCTAGGATCTCCCGAACTCCAGCCGCGTAGCGAGCCTGAGCTGCCAGTGAAATGCCAGATGTATGCGTGGTCATCGTATGGTTGTCCATGGTCCGCCATGGATGGTCCTTTGGCGGCGGTTGCGGGAACCACACATCGCCCGCATAACGGGCTAACTGGCCGGTCTCGAGCGCCTTCACGATTGCGTTCCGCTCGCAAATCTTCCCTCGTGCTGTGTTGACGATGTACGAGCCCCGCTTCATTTTGCCGATGAGCTCGTCGTCAAAGAGATGCTCTGTCTCTGGATGCAACGGACAGTGAATGCTCACCACATCGCATACTTTGACCAGAGACTCCACAACGGGATGGAACGTCAGACCGAGCTCTTCCTCAACTTGGGTGGGCAGCCGGTGGCGGTCAGTGTAGTGCAAGGACACATCGAAGGGTTTCATGCGCTTCAACACTGCCAACCCAATACGGCCACTCCCAACGACACCGACGCTCATCCCCTCGATGTCGTACGATCTCGATATGGCGTCCGCGATATTCCAACCTCCATTCACTACCAAGTGATATTGCGGAATGTAGTCGCGGACCAACGCGAGGATCTGCATTACCGCGTGTTCAGCAACGCTGATGCTATTACAATAGGTGGCTTCACAAACCCGCCTGTTTCATGATAAGTCAGTTGCATGAGCTTTTATCATTTTATCGCTATGTCGGCCTCTTGCGATTACATAAATATGGGGATAAAGTTGTTCCACAGACCACAAATATACAAAATATATTGCCGAGTTTGATCATTAATCGGGGAAATATGACTTTTCTTCACAGCCTGGCAGTCGACATTCTTGTATTGAACAAGGGCAGGTCGTCCTAGGCAGTTTGGGGAGGGCTTTTGAATTGGTGGGGCCTTCCCGATGACTCAGCATCAGACCTGAGCCTAGTTTGGTCGTCGCAACCTGAAAGACGGGCCTGAAACAAGTCTAGACAACTAATACCTACGCAAATAATATATAGTCATTTTATATATACACAAAGGATTGGTATGGTATCCAAGATCAGCGCTAACCTGGCCGGCGTGGATCATTGGGCGGCCCTAATCAAGAAATCTACCAGTAGATATTTCCTTCTGGATATGCTGGCCCAAGGGCCCATGCACGGTTATGAGATAGCCAAGAGCATAGAAGACTTCTGCGATGGGTGGTGCAAGCCCACCGACGGCATGATCTACCCTACCCTCAAGGAAATGGTGGCGGGTGGATACGTGGAGTGCACGTCAGAAGTCATAGGGGGCAGGCAGCGCAAGGGATACAGCCACACTAACAAGGGCCACAAGGCGTATTAGGTCTGCCGCGCGAGTCTGGGCCAGCGTGTTGCCATACCTGACGCATCAGTGAAAGAGGACGGCGCTACAGTGGAGTCTACGTGCGGCCGTGACGAAAACTAGACACGCGGCACGACAATCCAAACAGCAAATACGGGAGGCATTTAATGGACGAATTCATTAAGCTGGAATTAGCCGGGGATGCTGCTGCTTGTTGCCCCAGCGACTGCTGCGCAGAGCCATCTGGTCAAGGCCAAGAGGGTTCTGCGGTTGAAATGACCAACGCGGAAGTAAAGGACCTAGTCAGGGACAATTACGCCAGGGTGGCCCAAAACGCCACCGCATGTTGCTCCAGCGACTGTTGCGACGAGCCAAGCAAGCTATACAACGTAGAGCTAATCAAGGACTTGCCCGCAGAGGTTGTAATGGCGTCCGCTGGATGCGGCAACCCGACGGCCATTGGCGAGCTACTACTGGGCGAAACGGTGGTGGACTTCGGCAGCGGTGGCGGAATCGACTGCTTCATCGCTGCCAAGGCCGTCGGTCCTGAAGGCAAAGTAGTCGGTGTCGACATGACTCTAGACATGATCAAACTAGCCCGCTCCAATGCGGAAAAACTAGAACTGAGCAATGTCGAGTTCCACCTTACGGAGATGGAGCACACCCCTCTGGCAGACGATTCGGCGGATGCCATCATCTCTAACTGCGTGATCAACCTGGCGCCGGACAAGAGCGAGGTATTTAAGGAAGCATTCCGCATACTGAAGCCCGGAGGTCGCGCCTACATATCGGATATGCTGCTTGTGAAAGCGCTACCGGACGAGGCAAGAGAAGACAAGAAGAACTGGGTCATGTGCCTATCCGGAGCCGAGCCCAAGGACGTTTACCTTGGCAAGATGAGAGAGGCAGGCTTCGTGGATGTCCAGATTCTGGAGGATAAGCCATGGGAGGGCGAGCAGAGTTGGGCATCGGACGTACATAGCATGAACATAAGGGCTTACAAACCCGCCTAATAACCGATAAAGACGAAGCAAAAGGGCCCGACTAATTCAATCGGGCCCTTTTTCATTATCCGATATTTCGGTTAGGCGGGAATCTGCTCCAGATTGCTGTTCATCTGTTGCTGCTTCTTGGAAGACTCAGTCTCAAGCTTCAATGCATCGATGCCCCGCCGGACCTGCCCCAGAACGTCCGCCATCTGCTCTTCAAGATTAAAGAGCACTTCACGGGCATAGTGGTCGGCCCCGTCACGCCTGCTCACGGCAGCAGAGTCCGACTCATTAATCATGCGATAGGCCTTGCGTTGGGAGTCCTGCAGGATCTGCTGGGCCTCGTAGGCAGCCTCTTCCCTGATCTCCTGTCCCTTGAGCTCCGCAACCCTAAGGATCTCGGAATCGTCTACTTTGGAGGCATGCTCTTCCTGCGCAGCCGATGACAGTGCGGTAGCTTCCTCTTCGGCAACTCCGCGAATGCGCTTGGCCTCCATGTAGGCCTGATTAATGATGCTCTCCTTCATCTTGATGACCTCGTTGGCCTCTTGCATGTCGACGGGCACTGACTTGCACATCTCATCTCCCAGCGTAATCAGTCGGTCTATATCGACCATCACCTTACGGCGGAACCCAGGTACTTTGGTGCCGGTGCTAGCCAGCAGCTTCAACTCATCTGCGATATGTCCAATTTCCATACAGCCTCCCCCTAATGCTGGATTTTTACTTCCTAAAGTTTCCCATACAGCGCGGTCGCTACGTGGATCGGCACCAGGTTATCTATCTTGCCGTCCAACTTGGCCACCTCTTTGATGCGGCTGGAATACACAAACTGGTATTCCAGAGAACTCATCATGCACACTACGTCAATGTCCGGAGCCAGGTTGCGCCACATTAGCGCCATCTCAAACTCCATCTCGAAGTCAAAGCCCGCGCGTAGTCCTCTGACGATGAATTCCGCGCCCAACTCCCTGGCAACATCAGGTGCTAACCCAAAGAAGGGCTGCACTTTTACATTGTTCAGGGTTTTAACTGACTCCTGAAATAGCTCTACTCGCTCCTCTGTTGTGAACATCAGGTTTTTTGGCGGTGTATCGTATACACCTACGATCAACTCGTCGAATAGCTTTGAGGCCCTTTCCACAATATCTACGTGTCCGCTGTGAACAGGATCAAAGCTTCCTGGATACAAAGCCCTAGTCATCGATAGCTCCAGCCCGGTAAATTGAGACCGAGGTGTCACCGTAGCGTCGTCGGGTTACGAGCTCCAGCCTTTTATGCGCCTCGGCAATTACGGTATCGTGGCGTTGCTCTATCACTACGACACTCTCATTAGCTAATGTACCTTTTTTGCTAAGTATCTCCATTAATTCCGTCAGGTCATCCACCGAGTAAGGTGGATCTGCCATCACAAGGTCGTAGCCGCCGTCTAACCTCTCGAGTACCGTTTCAACCGTGCCTGTATGGACCTTTGAAATGCCTGACAAATCCAATAGCTGAAGATTGGCCCGCAACTGCTGGGCCCTCCGGCCATTAACCTCCACAAAGTCCGCCCACGCAGCACCACGACTAAGGGCTTCTATACCCAGTGCTCCTGTGCCTGCGTACAGGTCTAAAACCCTGGCACCCTCCAAAAAAACCGGCCCAATAATTGAAAATATCGCTCCACGAACCCGGTCGGATGTTGGCCTTAAATCTGCACTCTTAGGCACTCTCAGGCGACGACCGCGGTATTCTCCTCCGGTTATCCTCAATGTCATGACCGCGGATTATCTCCTTAACACCGGTATCGCTCTTATATTTTCGTGGTCACCTTGGCTTTCTTGGACCAGCGACACCGCAAAAGTGAAGAGAGTTCTACCCAACGGTTCTGGAATGCTATCACGGCACCAATTTGGCCTTAAAGCGGAATTCCGTCTTCCTTTTTTACAATTGTACAAATATTGTAATAGTATAAAACATTGTGTTGAATTTTTTAACCCTGTTCCGCGTAAGATCAAAACTAACGGCACAATCAGAGTAATGGATCCTGACAATGGGCGTTACGTCGTCCGCCTCCAACTGCCCTTCCCTGACATCACAATTATCTAGTCTACCTATCAAAGGGCATCGCCGTTCTCAGTGAATAATTGACCCCGCAAAAGCTATTACTCCCTCAGAATCCAGTTAAGTTAAATTCATCTTAATTTAAGCAAAGAGCCAAACGGATTTACAAACCTCAGTCTCAAAGCTAAAATGGAGTGCGTGGGCTAAGAGAGAAACTGCTGATTTGCGGCTTCTTGGCTCATTTGTTTTTGGGAGCCAAACCATCGTACAGAGACAGATTTATCTAACGGAAGAGGGCTTAAAACAGTTGCATGCTGAGATGGAACACCTTCGCGGTGTTCGACGCCTAGAAGTAGCTGCAAAGATTCACACAGCTAACGAATCTGGCGGCGTCATGGACAACGCAGACTTCGAAGAGGCTAAGAGCGAGCAAGCCTTCGTTGAGGGGCGTATCCAGGACATTCAAAACATCCTGGCTACTGCAGTTGTAATCTACCATGATAGGAAATCAAAAACCGTGGAAATTGGCTCGACGGTCACCGTGGAAACAGAACAGCACAAGAAACAGAACTACATCGTTGTTGGCAGTGCAGAGGCCTCCCCATTGAAAGGCAAGATCTCCAACGAATCACCCATTGGGCAGGCGCTGTTGGGGCATAAAGTTGGCGACGTAGTGCAGGCTAAAACCCCCTCCAAGGTGATCAAGCTCAAGATCACAAAGATGAAATAGAGCTTAATCACTACACGAGGAGACGACTGAA
>CAJWRP010000159.1 GCA_913046025.1 uncultured Chloroflexota bacterium | reverse complement strand
GGCTGCGGGAACCGCGAGAGGTTGTTGACGCAGAGGATGACGTCCTCGTGGCCGTCCTCGTCGGTGTGGGTGCGCACGTAGGAGAGCACCGAGGCCACCCACGCATCGTCGTATGATTTCATCGGAATCATTTGGTTTAGATAAGTCTTCCCGTCCACCGGCCCGGTGAGCCCGTGCAGCACGACGTTGATGGACATTTCGGGATGGCCGAGGATGGTGCGATTGTTCACGAACGATGCCGCCATTCGGTCGCCTTTTTTCACGCCCGGCGTGGCGGCGGGAACTATCACACCTTTGCCGTCCTTGCCGTGGCAGGCAAAACACAGGCTACGATAACTGCCTTCACCTTTTTTCAACACCTTGATCCTACTAGGCCTGTTGGTAAGTTGACCTTCGTAAGAGAGGCAGCGAAACTCTACTGGCATCTATACGGCGTATTTCGGGAGCTATCTTAAGTGCAGACCCTCGAATGATGCTCCAAACACTAGGTAAAAACAGGCCTTTACAAATTATGTATAAAGCCCGCATTGGCTGAGAATGCGCAATTAGGTCCTTCTTCCAGGGTTAAACAGAGGCAATAAGTGCTAAAATAGAAGTACGCTTCTTAATTTACGAAGAGAGACCGATATGGGTAAGAACTACTGGATGATGGTCGCGTCTCCCGAAGAGTATGAGATAACGAAAGACCATGGGTTCACCGTATACGGCGTCCGTAGCAAATACCGACGTCGTGCCCAGCGTATGCAGCCTGATGACAGGATACTTTTTTACGTTACTGGCTTACGAAAATGGACCGCAACCGCAACCATTACCTCAGCGTTTTTCGAAGACAGAACACCGATATGGAACGTAAATGGAAGAACCGAGGTTTATCCTTATAGGGTTAAAACCAAACCGGAGATAATCCTAAAGGAGGACGACTACATCGACGCCTTGTTGCTGGCGCCGAGACTCGATTACCTCAAGAGGTGGGCGCCGGAGGACTGGCCCCTCGCCTTTTTTGAGAGCCTACACCTCCTACCCCAAAAGGACTTTCGTCTGATTGAGGCAGAGATGGACAAGTTCGTGGCACCCTCCCGCAATAACAGGCGTCGACCGCCAGTGAATGGCAATAGCAACGTCCGCAAGCGCAATAACGGCCAGAGATGGGAGCAGGACCGTCGGCGACCCAACAGTTCGAACAAGGACTGGAAAAACGGCCCGAATGTTCAGACGCCCATAGAACCAGTAGAACAAGAAATTTCACAGCCGAAAAACAAACTTGAGGCTATTCCAAAGGTCAGTCCGTTTAATCAAGGTGCGCGTGTAGCCTCATTGAGCGAGCAGCAAATTGGAACTTCTGAGGTTGCATCAGATAAGCCCGCTGAAGAGCAACATCATGAAGAGAATATGCGAAGCCAACAGGATACGCCACGGCGGATAGCTGGCTACTCAAATACCCCAGTGCCTAACGCTACTCAGGACTCAGTTTCTCACGCTGGCCAGGAAGATCAATCAGCTACTGATGACTCCTCTACGGACAGTTCTTCGACGTAGAAATTCTCATCGTAGAGTTCAATTATGCGGTCCAGAAACTCCGGTGGAATGTCATTGGTTTCAGAAGTAGCTGTAAACTCTTCTAGTTGTGGAATGTTCGTAAAGTTCGGTAAGACCGATGCCACCATGGGGCCTGATAGCGCGAACTTGATTGCTATCTGACCAATGGTCGAATCCATGTTCTCCATCAGAAAATCCAGTTGAGCGATCTTCTGCAGGGTGTTATCCAACCACAACTGCTTGCGGTGACTGCGATGATCGCTAGCCTCAAAGACCGTATCTTTGTTGTATGTGCCATCCAGCATCCCTGAAGCATGCGGCACTCGTGTTACGAAGCCTGTCTGCTCTCGCTCGGCGGAAGGGAACCACTTGCGAGTTGGGTCCTGCTCCAGAATGCTATAGATGATCTGCATGGCCTTGGCGTGCTTTTCCGTAATGGCCGTTTCGCCTTCTTCTTCCCAACCAATATCTGGACCTATGGCAAAGCCGTAATTCCTGATCTTGCCCTCGGCAACTAGCTCATCCAGGGTACCGTAGAGCTCATCGTCTTCCAGTGCCTCCATTTTGGGATTGTGCAACTGGTAGAGGTCGATGTAATCGGTGTTGAGACGCCTCAAACTCTGCTCGCAGGCATAGCGAATGAAACCGGGTGTCCACTTCTGCGGGCGCTCCGTGTGGCCTTCACGTTCGACGTTAGTGTAGAAATCGTACCCAAACTTGGTACCAATGATTATATCGTGGCGATGTTTGCTCAAGGCCTTGGCTAGAATTTCCTCGCCATAGCCTTCGCCATAGGTGTCGCCCGTGTCAAAATAGTTGACACCCAAATCCATGGCTTTAGTGAGGAGGTTGATTCCATCGGATTCCTTTATCTTACCCCACCAATTGGTAGCAACCGTCCAGACGCCAAAACCGACTTCGGAAATACTGAGGTCCGTGGTTCCTAGCTGCCTATATTTCACACTAACCTGCCTTTACTAGAATGCAATTGTTTATTTTGAACTGTTACAAATACGGGTCGCTATACTGCCAATGGGGATCCGCCCAACACCTGCCTGAGAACTTCGGCCTGCTCTTCGTAGGCCTGGTCGGACAAAACCGGGGTCATCACGCTAAGCGGTACGTCTTGCCCTAACTCCACCCACGACTTGCAACCGCCGTACTCATCAAGAACGGGCAGGGCCTGTGGCTGCTGAAGCTCGTAAACGCGAAGCAAAGCTATTGTCACCGGCTGCTTTGGCCTCCAGTGAAGACGCTGATTGGCATAATCGCTTGTCCAGATGTGATAAGGAGTTATGTTGTCTAGAAGGTCCTGCTCACTCACCTGGAACTTGTCGGTCACCTGACACCAGTAGCCTAGAGATACTAGACCGGGAACATCGTTATCATCCAGAGTCTGCTGAAGGTGGCCCTGGTAGTCATCTTTGATTAATCCACCGTTCTGATGCTCGAATGTCGGGTAGAGCAGGAACTCAGGATGCACCACGCGGAACTCCTTGTCGTCAATGTGGATTCCGCCCTTGCGAAGTATGAGTATCTGCTTACCTTCAGACAAGGCTTTGACTGCAACAGCCCACTCTTTTAATGCTAAGTCTGAACTTGGTGGCAGCATCAGCGGCACCTCCAGCAATGCTTTTCTATATGCGGGTATATATTGCTAAATTCGACTTCATTATACCCAAGTATGCCAGTCACAGTCGAATACAAGGCAGTCCAAAATTCAGCGATATCAAAAAACCCACTGAGAGTAATATCGTCTCTATGGAACCAATTGTAACCACATCTGTGGACTAAAAACGGATGAGCCTTTGAATGCTCAGGAGGCGTCCCACGGTAGAGGCTTCTCGTTCTGCAGGAACTCTAGAAAGGCCTTTTGCGTAGGTGGCAAATTCTTGTCATCCCTGTGGAATACCGTCAAGGGTCGACGACAGTCCCAACCAGCCACGTCCAGCACCTTGAGAAAGCCCGCCAAGGTATCGGGCTCGACAGCAAAGCCAGAAATGATTCCCAGGCCAAGTCCGGCAGATACGGCCCTTTTCACAGCCTCGTTGCTGCCCAACTCCATGTTAACTTTCACCGTTATGCCGCCCTGTTCCAGACACTCTTCAGCCGTTCGTCGAGTGGCGGAACCCTCTTCACGAAGTATGAATTCCTGGCCCTCCAGATCTCCCAACGAGACTTCATCGAGCAGGGAAAGTGGGTGTTTGGGCGACGCGATAATCACTATATCGTCTTCAACGTACTGGAAGGAAGCAAGGCCTTGAAGATCAACCATAGCTCCGGCCATACCCAAATCTAGCTCATGATTGATGATGCGCTCAACAATTGAGCTCGTGTTCGTGATAGCTAGAGACACTTCAACACCGGGATACTTTTGTCGAAATTTGCCGATTGCCCATGGCAATATATACTCCCCCGGCGTGCTGGACGAGCCAATGGTCAAACGACCGGCCTTCAGCCCCTGAATGTCCTGCACTGTGCTGTGCATCTCTTCAGATAGCGCGAATATTCGCTGGGTGTAAGCAAATACCACCTCGCCAGTGTCGGTCAGTTGCAGTCCTCGGCGCAACCGATGCAGCAGCGGAGCGCCCATGCTGTTTTCCAGCTCGCGCACCTGGATGGACACCGCAGGTTGGCTGATCGACAGGTCCGTAGCGGCCTTCGAAAAGCTGCCCAACCTGGCAACGGTATGAAAAATATGTAGCTGGTGGAAATTTGTGTTGGTCATAATTTGTAGCTTATGAAGTAATGGGATTAAATTTAATTCACATTATACAATTACGGTAGGTCGATTTCCCTGATACTTACAGGATACTTCCGGCGGAACGGCACATCGTGTCAGGTGGTGGGCTTATGAAGCGCGGCACTATTTGTTAGAATCCTCCAGGCTAACTAAGTGAGATTAGACAGGAGGGCCAGCACAGGTGCTTGCCAGAGCGTTCAGGGCAATGATTTTGGACGGTAGGATGTACCGGCAGCTTAGCGATGAACCGCAAGAGATGTTCTACGCAATAGGGCTGGTTTTGATTTCTGCCGCTGCCTTCGGGTATGGGTTCCAAGCCACGTACTCAGATATATATTCAAATGCCCCTGAGGGCTTGGTTTTTATAGTAGCCGCAACATCAAGAGTGACTAGTTGGGTTGCTTATTCAGGTATTATTTTTTTTATTGGTACAAGGTTCTTAGGGGGTAAGGCTGAGTTCCGGACGGTACTGCGGAATATGGGTTTCGTATTCGCCCCTGGAGTAATCGCTATCCTTTCCGATATTCATCCAATTGGACTATATATGTTCTCATTATCTTTTTTGTGGCTTTATCCTGCGGGACTTGTGGCTATAAAAGAGACACAGCAATTTGGATGGATTAAGGCCGTCATTGTAAATTCCATAGGGTGGGTATTTTCAATATATCTGTTGCCACAGGTCTTGATCGCCAGTGCAATATCTATCTAAGCACCAACATAAAAGAAAGCAAACAGTTGCAATTTCTGCCTGACGATAAATGGCTCTGCATGAATTTATGTCTACTCTCCTATGTCCACGTACTTCTCGACGACGTTCCAGCCGTTGCCAAGCAGCTTGCGCATGTTGGCCGTGGTTGCCTGCACAACCTCTTCCACGTCCCGTCCCTGAAGGTCGGCTAGCTTTTCGGCAATGATTCGAGTGTACCTGGGCTCAGTCCAGTTCTCCCGCTTCGGCCTAAAGGGCTGAGGCGCCGAGTCTGTCTCCAATACTATGCTCTCCAGAGGCAACTTCGTGGCGATCTCTTGCAAATGGGGGAGCCGGAGAAGAGGCCTGGCCAGCGAAATATAGAGCCCCATATCCATCACATGCTGGGCGTCGTCCATCGTGCCCTGGAAGTAGTGCATCACCCCGCCAACCTCGTATACCCGCTCCTCTCGCAGAACTCGGAACACCTCGTCATGCGACTCGCGGCTGTGAAAGACCACCGGAAGGCCCAGTTCACGGCCCAAGCGTATCTGCTGCCTGAACGCTGTGTACTGCATCGCTCGATCTGGTGTGCCCTCCATGAAGTCCAGACCGGTCTCGCTGATTACCAGAACTTTATCCGTCGACAGCGCCATGTCTTTCAGCGCCAGGTACGTGGAGTCGTCGAAGGGCTCTTGGATGTCCATGGGGTGAATGCCAACGCCAGAAAAGAAGTCCGGGAATACCTCGGATAGCTCCAGAGATCGCCTGGTCGATTCCAAAGTGGTGCCTGCAGAGATGACGAAACCGACGCCTACATCGCGGCCCCTCTCCAGAATCTCGGAGACCTCCTCATTGGTATACGAGTCCAGATGAACATGGCAGTCAATCAGCATGTTTTGCCTCTTAAGTTTTTTCGCCTTTTGCGAAGTGCGACAGTGGAGTTTACGTAGTATTGATGAGCGGCAATGATTATACTATAGAGATATAATTTGGCCTACGCAGCCCTTGGGCACCAGAGTTTTTATTA
>CAJWRP010000158.1 GCA_913046025.1 uncultured Chloroflexota bacterium | reverse complement strand
AAACGCTTTCCTAACTCCGGCCAAAATGGTCTGGGAAAAAGAGCTTCAGACACCACTGAATTTCGTAGGGGCCAAGGCAGTCGACCACCAGTACACCACGGAAGACTTGACGGCCATCCTCGGTGTCAGCGGCCAGCTTCAGGGCAACGTCCTTTACGGCTTTGGCGGCGGCACTGCGATTGCGGTGGCTAGCGCCATGATAGGCGAGACGGTCACCGAACTTGATGATATGTCTATGTCGGCATTAGGGGAGCTTGCCAACATGATTACTGGCAACGCTGCAACGCAGCTTTCGGCAAAAGGCTACGATTGCGACATCAGTTCGCCCTTGATTATTCAGCCTTTAGACAGCAGGATTCCCACACTGTCAGGTATGCAAATCCTCACGTCTTTCAAAAGCGAATACGGTGAGCTCTATATACGCATCTGCCTGAACGAGAACATCAAATATAAGGGCTAAGCCAGCCAGCCAGCTACTTCTCTGGCCTGTTTAGCGCCTCGTTCGGCGAAAACACTGCATACGCCGGTGTAACGCGTAGGGTCCAAAAGCTCAGCAATACGTTCTGGTGAAAGCTGTTTAGATACCTCTTCCACTTCAGCCAATGTCTCACTGAAGGGTCGGTTTTCAAGAAAAGATGCCTGCGATGCCTCGTAAACAACATCGTGGGCATTTTGCCTTCCAATCTCACGCCCTAACTCCAGCATGATGGCCTCTGCCATGATCAGCCCCCCGGACAGGTCCAGGTTCTGACGCATCCTCTCGGGGAATACTCTTATCCCGCCAAAAAGATCGACCAGCCGTTGCAGAACGTCGCCCGTAGTCACGCACGCTTCGCTCATAGCCTTGTTCATCATGACGCTGGTAGTCCGATCAGCCTCGTGTTCCGTCTGCATGGCCTCCAAGGCCAACGGCACCAGTGCACGGATCTGTGCGGCGCCCGCGACGATATCTTGAGCTAACTTCGGATTGCGCTTCTGAGGCATAGTGCTACTGCCGACTGTACCCGGCGGCACAGGCTCCTCAACCTCTCCGAACTCGTCCTTCATCAGGGTGTAAATTTCACGCCCTATTTTGCTACTGGTAGCCGCCAACATGCCCAGTAAGCAGACATATTCCACCATGTGATCACCGATAGTTCGGCTTGGCATAGACATCGACGCCATTCCCAACTTCGCCGCCATGCGATCTTGTACCTTAAGGCCTATCTCGCCGAGAGATGCCAAGGTGCCAGCTCCACCTCCTAACATGGCCACGAAGACACGCTCTTCACAGCCCTGAAGCCGTCCCACGTGCCTGCACAACTCGTCTATCCACACGGAGACCTTGTATCCGAAAGTAGCGGGCACCGCATGCTGACCATGGGTCCTGCCGGGCAACGCCATATCTTTGGTTTTTTCTGCCAAATCAGCCAGCTCAAGGAGAAGTTCCTTTAACTGGTTCAAAATGATGCGATGAGCCTGCTTGATGACGAGCAGCTTCCCAGTCTGGGTGATATTCTGGGTCGTAGCGCCCCAGTGGATGTAGCCGCCGGAATCGCCGTCACATATGCGATCAAATTCCCACAAGAGCGGCACGATGGTGTGACCGGTGCGAGCCAGCGCTTCGTGTATGTTTTCCAGGTTCAGGTACTCGAACTTGGCCTTGCTGGCTATCTCTTCCGCCGCATACTGAGGAATGATGTCCAACTCAGCCTGCGCCTGCGCCAGAGCCACCTCTACGTCCAACCATGACTGGAGCCGAGATTCCTCCGAAAACAGTGCTCGGATACCCGGATCATCGACACGAAACGACGTGGCTTCACCCTGCATTATTCGCTCCTATTGACATTTTTTCGTCTCAATATAACTGAAGCGATATGGTAACACAGGGGGTTAGGGGAGATTCAACAACAGATGTGTACTGGTGAAGACTTCACCAGTACACAGAAAACAGATCAGGGACGGCAGAGGGGAAAAAGAAACTCGGTGTTCTAAGACATGCGTTGCAGCTACTGAACATTCTTAAATATCTCGATGTCAATGTCCTGTTCTTCCCGAGATAGGCGCACGGCATTGAACACAATTCTGCGAGAGGAGATGTCCAGAATCATACCGATCAGCCCGTCCTCCGTAGGGTTACGGGGGGGGGCACAATCTTTGCTGTATGGCCATTAACCTCATCTCCGAAATTGATGTGTTTTGATTGCATTAGCGAGTCTCCACCCCCTGACAATGTCCGATAGATATCATTAATTTCAAAAGGTCCACCCAGGAATTTAATAGTGACACCATCGCCGGACAGGGTGCCGATCCAGGAATCACCACCCGCCTGAGGATTAGTCACTTCCCACTCAGGAGGCAGCGCTACAGCGAAAATATCCTCGGCCGGGGTATCAGAACCGGTCGGCGCCTCCAACACCACATACTGCAATACAACAGAACAGCCGAACAGTAGCAACGTAAGTTCCAAACTCAGCGCCATGAAGGTCGCCTTTTGCCTCCCACGAGGGCAAACAACCCTAAGATTCATCATAGCGACAATCTCTCTATCAAAAATAAGCCTTCCCCTTTATTCCTACAGTTCACCTTATAAGTAATCACCATTTGTTCCGCACTAACGGGCTCTTGTCTAATCCGAAACACGATTGTTCAATTTTTTAGAACAAATGTATTTACAAATGAAATTCTCGATGCTAATATTTGCAAACTCGAGTAAAGACAGAGCCATAACGAACGAATGAATCTGCATAGCCCTTTAGAAATAAAAGACTAGCCGTGAGGAGTGAAATGAAAAACGACAAAGCTAAGGCCTTAGAACTAGCCATAGGACAGATTGACCGCCATTTTGGCGCTGGCGCCGTAATGAAACTGGGAGACTCGCTCAAGAATACGCAGATCCCCTCCCTCTCCACAGGATCCATCTCGCTAGACGTAGCTCTCGGAGTGGGCGGACTGCCCCGAGGACGTGTAATCGAGGTCTTTGGTGCAGAGTCTTCTGGAAAGACTACTCTTGCCTACCACGTAATGTCATCGGCTCAAAAAAATGGCGGCACCGCTGCCTACATCGATGCTGAACACGCATTGGATCCTGGCTACGCTGCAAAGTGTGGAGTCGACATAGAGGAATTACTGGTCTCCCAGCCGGACACAGCAGAACAGGCCCTGGAGATTTGTGAATACCTGGTGCGAAGCGGGGCCGTCGACATCGTTGTCATAGACAGCGTCGCCGCTATGGTGCCAAAGGCCGAGCTAGAAGGCGACATGGGGGACACTCACATGGGCCTACAAGCCCGCATTATGTCCCAGGCGCTCCGAAAACTGACGTCCGCGATCAGCCGATCCAATACATGCGTAATCTTCATCAACCAGCTACGAGAGAAGATCGGCGTCGTCTTCGGAAACCCCGAAGTAACTCCCGGTGGTCGCGCGCTGAAGTTCTATAGCTCTGTCCGCATCGACCTGCGTCGGCTAGAGTCCCTAAAGCAGGGCACGGATATCCTGGGCAACCGCGTTCGCGCTCGCGTGGTGAAGAACAAGGTCGCGCCTCCTTTCCGCGTTGCTGAGTTCGACATCATGTACAGTGAAGGAATCAGCAAATTTGGCGAGATTTTAGATATTGGAACTGATGAAGAGGTACTAAAGAAGAGCGGCGCCTTCTACTCTTTCGGAGACATTCGTCTAGGGCAAGGACGTGAGAATTCCAAACAGTTCCTCAAGGAAAACCCAGAGATTGCAGAGAAGATTGAGAAACTGGTCCGAGCCAAGCTCTCCCCTCCTCCCATTGGCGCTGAAGAGCCTTCCACTACAGAAGACAACGAAGATACTGATGAGCCTGTCCTGGCGGTAGTATCTTCTTCTGAGCAAACCAACTAAGATATTTCTAGACGGCATGCGCTCGGGACGACTGACTTAAACATCGGCGTCCCGAGCACTTTTTCTTACTAAAACCTACGGCAAAGGCCACTACGGCCCCATGAATGACAGCGAAGCGTATAAACGAGCCAACTCCGCTGCGATCCGTTTCCTCTCATACAGAGCCAGAAGCGAAGCAGAGGTAAGAACACGCCTGCTACGACGATTCCCGTCCGAACTTGTTAACCAGGTGTTGGCCACTCTTACTTGTCAGGGCCTCATTAACGATTCGGAATTCGCAACCCTCTGGAAGCAGAGCCGAGACAACCATAGGCCACGCAGCGCGTTCCTTATTCAGCAAGAACTGCGGGCCAAGGGTGTTTCCCCTGACTTGGCTGCCCAGGCCGTTGCTGACCTCGACGAGGCCGATGCGGCCTACAGAGCAGGCCAGAAATACGTCAGGCGCCTCCGTAACCTGGGTTTCCAAAAATTCAGCTCCAGGCTGTGGGCACATCTCGGCCGAAGAGGATTTAACAGTTCCACGAGCCGAAATGCTGTAACCAGGCTCTGGGCCGAATGCGACCAACAGATTGATTCTTCTTTACGCACCGAATCGACAGAACTTCCCCTTTTCGAGAGTTCAGAGGATAGTGAATATGACTAACCCCTCTGCCAAATCCGAACCCCCTAGTCCTACTACGCCTCTAAAGCTTCTACCAGCCCAGGCCGCAGAAATAATGCGTATGCAATCATGCTATACGCAGGAGGAACCTTAATGCCCGAAGGACCATTACTAAATATCATCGTTATTATCGTGTTGCTGATGTTCTCGGCCTTCTTTTCAAGCTCAGAAGCAGCATTTCTGTCGCTTGAGCGAGTAACGATGATGCACCTGGTTAACACTGGGGTGCCAGGGGCCAAGCGCGTGTCAGACATGATCGCTAGTCCGGAAAAGCTGCTATCGACCATTCTCTTGGGAAACAACCTGGTCAACATCGCCTTCTCCGCAGTGATTACCGTTCTGGCCATCTCATACATAGATGACAGCGGTACGGCGGTGCTGGTCGCCACGGCAGTGGGAACCGTAGTGGTGCTGATCTTCGGCGAAGTAATTCCCAAGACGATCGCAGTTCACAATTCGACCAAAGTTTCCTTCATGTACGTGCGTCCGCTAAAGGGAATTGAACTCATGCTATGGCCGCTGGTGATGTTATTGCAGTGGCTCACTCATCGTGTTCAGAACGCATTTGGTGGCTCCGACGCCCGGAAGCGAATGCGGTCCATTACGGAAGGCGAGCTCCGAACTCTCATCGATATTGGAGAGGCTGAAGGCATATTCGAATCTGCCGAGGCAGAGATGCTAGAAAACGTCTTCCGCTTTGGCGATAGGCAGGTACGGGAGGTAATGACACCGCGTCCCGAGATTAAGGCACTAGAACGCGGAGCAACACTTCGTGAATTTCTAGATGTCTACAGCGAGAACACTCACACCCGCTTCCCCGTATACGAGGAATCAGTAGACGACATTATCGGAGTTGTCTCGGCCAAGGACGTGCTCAAAGTCATGGCCAATAAAGGCATGGCATACGAGGACTCCGTCACCAACGAAATTCGAGACGCTGTGTTCGTTCCAGAAACCAAGCGCATTGCAGAGCTGTTCGATGAGATGCGCCACTCCGGCAACCAGATGGCTATGATCGTCGACGAGTACGGAGGTCTTGCTGGTGTCGTTACCCTCAAACGGATATCCGAGGAGGTCGTTGGACCAGTCGGCGAAGAGGGCGAGGGACCCGAGGAGGAGTACGAGGAGGTCGCCGATAACACATTCCACGTTGAAGGAGGAATGGACATCCAGGAGGCCAACGAAGAGCTGTCTCTAGGTCTACCCGAGGGCGACTTCGACACCGTTGCAGGTTTTCTACTAGAGGTTCTAGGACACATTCCCGAAGAGGGGGAGGAAATTGAGTACGAAAACCTACACATTAGAATCATAGAGATGCGTGACCTCAAAATCGAAACAGTGCGGGTCACCCGTATGGCGACTGAAGACTCAGACGGAAATGACGCTACAAACAATGGCACGGGCAATGAGCCGTCAGGATAATCAAATAGTCAGTGTCGTCCGCATGCGTGTTCGGCAAGCGCTGACGAACGCAGACATGGCTGGCCACACAATAGTAGTGGC
>CAJWRP010000157.1 GCA_913046025.1 uncultured Chloroflexota bacterium | reverse complement strand
TGCATGCATTAGGCGCACCGCCAGCGTTCGTCCTGAGCCAGGATCAAACTCTAAAAGTGTGTTTCCTTTCACTATCCAGTTGTTAAGGTGCTCCGGGTCTCTCGCCCCTAACCAAACTCAGTCTGGCGGCAGGGACGACGAGTCCTATGCGACATCTTTCAATGTCTAGGTACATAGTAGCCTATGGCCAGATGGTCGTCAATAGAATTACCCGTACCAATTTCGAATCCATTCTCTGCCCTAATAACGCAGTTTTCCCAGGCGTATCACGCCGCTAGTTCAGTCAAAAGCTCTCGAACATATTGCAAGCTTCTGCGGTCCTTGCTTAGCTGGTCGCCAGTGTTGGCACCCTCTATGGCCAGATAACCGTCATAGCCCGCCTTCAGCATTGCGCTTATGGCATAGCGATAATCTATGTCTCCGTCCGGCAGCGGCACCCGCAAAAAGTATGTGTGATTAATCTCCGGTATGTGAATTCGCTGAAGGCTTTTGCAGTGCCAATATTTTGATCGAGAGGCCAAAGAGTCGATGCACTGCTCGCTGGACTCTTCAGGATTTTCGTACGTCCACAGCACATTTCCCAGGTCCGGGTTTACGAGGACGTTAGGACAGTCGGCTAAATCGAGAAGTTGCATGGTAGTCCAACTGTTGTCTGCAAGGGAGTGCTGGTGTACTTCAATGGTAATGGTGATGCCGCTCCCGCCCGCCCGGTCCCCTATCTCTTTCAAGGCCTTGGCAGTACGAGCGTAGTCATCCGCACTTGCCTGCTGGCTGGACCCGTGCGACTGTGGTGCCCCATTGGCCCCAGTGCTGACCTGAGGATTTCTCGCCGGGCCGCTGAGAGCTGTGTTTACTATGCCTGCGCCTACCCAACCCGCAATTTCCACAGCCTTTTCCAGTCGCTTCCTACTGCGGTCCATTACGTTAGGCTGGCACAGGCTGCCCCCCGCGCGAATTGCGATGCACGGCACGCCGGCGTCGTCCAGCTCTCGTTTTATCTCCAATACACGCTCTTTGGTAGCCTCTGCGCCTCCAAAGTTATCGACTCCAAGCTCGATGCCTTCGAAGCCTATTTCCTTTACCTTTTGCAGGTAGCCGCCACGCATTTTGCCCGTTGGCAGGATCCAGGCCTCATCCGCATAGAATGGATAGAAGGCGCTACGCCGATACGCGTATGCAATTTTCATAGAGTCGTTCCTCCGGGTCAAGCAACCCTTATTCTTCAGACTTTTCGTAAGTATGTTAAGTTCATTCCCGCCTATCAGTCCAGCTTCCTGCCCGCCCGAGGGACACGCGAGCAGGATCAGAGAAGAGACCGCCATCGATTACTAAATGCCAATTTCCATTTTGGAATACGGCATTTCCAGGAACATCAAATATGAGCAACCCTTCATATTCAAGTCCTGGATTTATTTGTTCAAAGCTTAAGAATCCTTCTTCATACCAATCAATGTTGCTATATCTAATACCAACGACATCTTCCAACTCGAACTGAGAACTCCCAATGGAGGCTCCCTGGCGACCTACGTTCGCCACGCGGAATTGAACACCTATGGGAACACCTTTGGCATCTAAGGTATTTGCTTCGGCTTCGCTTAGGATAAAGGGAGATTGCAGCACCTGAACGGCCCAATTGGCCGTATCGACTCGTTGGCCAATGGACGCTGTCCGCATCGGCGCTGGAGGATCCACTAGATTTTCATCATTGTCGTGCGAAAGGCGCGGAGGCACGGAGGCACGGAGGGCCTTGGCATCTCCTGGGGGGCGGTGGGTGAAGGAATGGCCCCAGGTGTACAAGCCCACGTCGCATATAACAGTATCGCTATAGGGCCAAGAAACCTGTTCCTCATTATGATGCTCTCGTTCCATGCTGAATGCTAATACCTGAAATCCTCTACGCCACCAACTCGAATGACTTCTGCGCCATGTCTACGATGTAACGGCTGATGGTCAGCGACGAGGTAGCACCGGGTGAGGGCGCACTGAGCACATGAATGGCGTTCTCAGTTTCAGATATGGCGAAGTCTTGCAACAGATTGCCGCTCTTGTCCACGGCCTGAGCACGCACACCTCCGCCTGGCTCAGCGAGGTCTTCCATCTGGATGTCGGGCATCAGAGTCTGCAACGATTTCAAGAAGACTGACTTTCGCAGCGATCTATACTGCTCGTCTACACCGATCTTCCAATAAGTGGCAGACATCTTCCAGAATCCAGGGAAGGTGAACATTCCCATGATGTCTTTGAAGTTGAAATCAGTCTTTTTGTAACCCTCTCTGGCCATTGCCAGCACAGCGTTGGGCCCGGCCTCGACACCACCCGTAATGCGCTTTGTGAAATGCACCCCAAGGAAAGGCATCGATGGGTTAGGCACCGGATAGATCAGTCCCTTTACCATATGCTCCTTCTCAGGCTTAATAGAAAAGTACTCGCCGCGGAATGGCACAATGCGCAATCCAGGATCGACGCCCATCATTCGTGCGACGGAGTCTGCGTGCAGCCCCGCGCAGTTTATTACCCTCTCCGTCTCAATCTCGCCGCGAGAGGTCTCCAAGATAATCTTACCGCCGCGTTTGCTGATGTTGTGCACAGCAGTGTTGGTAAACAGGTCGCCACCGTTTTCCCGATACTCGATGGCGTAGGCGTCTGACACTCTCTTGAAGTCCACGATGCCCGTGTTGGGGGAGTAGATGGCCTTCACGCCGGCTGCATATGGCTCCAGCTCTCTGAGGCGCTCCTGTCCGACCATCTCGAGACCCTCGGCGCCATTGGCGGTGCCCCTCTGAAACAGGTCTTCAAGTCGGGGGATCTCTTCGTCGTTGATGGCAACAATCACCTTCCCACACATCTCGTACTGAATATCGTGATCGTCACAGAACTCACGCAGGAGCCTGCCTCCCACGGAACAGAAGTTAGCCTTCTGGGTTCCCGGAGCATAGTAGATGCCCGCGTGGATCACGCCGCTGTTGTGGCCAGTCTGATGCAGGGCCACGTCAACGTCCTTTTCAAGAACAGCAATTTTGTATCGGGGGTACTCTTTTGCCAGCGTCATGGCGGTGGCAAGCCCGATAATACCCGCGCCGACTATCACGATATCGTAGTTCTGAGAGTCCATTGTCTCGCCTTCTTCTTACAGCTAAAATCCGCCCTGATTCTACCACGTCCGTTTCACGCGGTACAGACGGGCGTAAGGCCTGCCAGTTCCAAATAATAACTGGTCGTGCTAACCTTGCCGAGGAGAGAATCGGAGAGCAAATATGCAAGCTAATTTGAAAGCGATGCTATTCAACCTCACGCCTGCGCCCCCTCTCCAAGTTCGACTAGGGGGCGCAGCAGAAAACCTTTTGAAGGCAAAAGCAATAACAGCGGGCGAGGTTCTAGCGCAATGCCAATCCATGAGAAGCCTAATTAGCAATGCCTAATTCGCCCTTCGATCGTTCCTTATGAATATTCTCCTAGCGTAATCACGCAAGCTCACTAAACCGGAGGAACCTATGCCAGACACAGACATCTGCTTCATGACCGCGACAGACATGGCGCAGGCCATCAAGACAAGAAAGCTTTCCGCCTCCGAGGTTATGGATGCCCACCTGGCGCAGATCGAACGCGTGAACCCCAGCGTTAATGCCATCGTGACGCTTATCGCAGACAAGGCCAAAGCAGAAGCCAAGACTGCCGACGATGCTCTTGCAAAGGGCAGCGACGTGGGACCGCTGCACGGACTGCCCGTAGTTCACAAGGACCTGTTTCCTACAAAAGGGGTTAGGACGACTTACGGCTCCCAAATATATAAGGACTACGTACCCGACCACGACGCGCTTATCGTAGAGCGCCTAAAAAAGGCAGGTGCGGTGTCCGTCGGCAAATCCAACACACCGGAATTCGGCGCCGGCTCACAGACCTTCAACGAAGTCTTCGGGCGCACTCTGAATCCGTACGACTTGACGAAGACCTGCGGCGGCAGCAGCGGTGGTGCAGCGGTCTCATTAGCCTGCGGCATGGTGCCTCTGGCTGACGGCAGCGACATGGGGGGCTCCCTTCGAAATCCGGCCAACTTCTGCAACATTACGGGCTTCCGTCCATCAATTGGCCGGGTGCCAGTGTGGCCAAGCAATTCACCCTGGTCTTACCTTTCTGTCCAGGGCCCCATGGCAAGAACGGTGGAGGACATTGCTCTGATGCTTAGTGCAATTGCAGGTCCGGACCCACGTTCTCCATCTGCGAATACCCAGTCGGGGGAGATCTTCAGAAATACATCACTGGAGCGACAATTCAATGAAACCCGAATTGCTTGGAGCATGGACATGGGTGGACTACCGTTCGACCCGCGTATTACTTCCACCATTGAGAAACAGCGTAACGTGTTCGAAGCGCTAGGCTGTGTGATAGACGATGCCGCTCCTGACTTCTCTGGGGCAAACGAGGCTTTCATGATTAACCGGGCAGTGGGATTTGCCACCAGCCGCTACCCTCTCTTGGAAGAACACCGCGACCAGCTCAAAGACACCGTTATCTGGAACATTGAGGAGGGCCTGAGGCTCACGCCCCTGGAAATAGGCAACGCCGAAGCCAAACGAGCCCAGGTATTTCACAATGTTCGGCAGTTCATGGAAACCCACGAGTTCATGGTTTTTCCAGTGAGCCAACATCCACCATTTGATGTTGAGCAGCCGTACATCACCGAGATCAACGGCGTTGAGATGGACACGTACATCGACTGGATGCGCTCGTGCTACTATGTCACCGTCACCGGCCATCCAGCCATTTCTGTGCCATGTGGTTTTACCGAAAAAGGCCTGCCGGTAGGCGTTCAGATCGTTGGACGACACCTGGACGATTTGGGGGTATTGCAGCTTGCATTTGCCTTTCAGGAAGCGACCGGATTCTGGAAGAATCGTCCCAAGGTGACGCTATAACAGACGTTTTGACCCCGTCATAGGCATCAGAGATGTAGTAGAGGAGAATGCGTAAGCTCTTCAGTCAAGATAGGAGTACCCTTAGGCATACTGATGCTGATCGGTAGAGTCCTCATTTTCAATAACACCAGGGCATTCGTGGCAGATTCGGTATCGACCAACGGAACAATAGTTGATTTCGACGTTCGCGAAACGACGGATAAGCTAACCTTCCATCCCGTAATCGAATTCACCACCGCCCAGAGAACACCGCTAACCTTCACGGCAAGCAACGAGGAGAATATCGAAAAGCGAACGGCAAGAAACGGCCCATCCCTAGTGGCTGGCAAGGATACCAGACGCCAAACCGGCGATAGCGTAAATATTCGGTACAAGCCCTCCAGCCCAAGGGACGCCAAGATTGACTCATTTCTCACCCTATGGCTCATGCCCATCATCTTTACTGCTATAGGCGCCGTGTTAGCTATGGGTGGCGCTATCGCAGCTAAAAAAGCTTCATGACTCGTGACGATGAGCCGGACTTCGTCGGTTATTCATAACAAGAGATTTTAAGAAAATTAATACGGAGCTTCATATGACGGAAATTCTCTGCTACGCCGATAGTTACCTTAAGGAGTTCGACGCCACGGTAACGGATACGACAGCCAAGGGTGTCGTTCTCGACCGAACGGCCTTTTACCCAGGTGGCGGAGGCCAACCAGCAGACAGCGGTCTTATTTCGGCCGGAATCGAAGTCTATCAGGTAAAAAAGCTGTCTCGTTCCGACGGCAAATTGGTACACGAGATCGATGGTTATTTACCACAGATAGGTACACGAGTCCATGGCGTGCTGGACTGGGAAAGACGACACCAGTTGATGCGAACACACACCGCTCTGCACATTCTCTGTGGCGTGGTTTGGCGCGACTACAGCGCGAAGGTCACGGGGGGCAACATGCAGCCGGGCTCTGCTCGCATGGATTTCGAGCTAGAGAAAATGTCATTGGACTTCGCCGAAAAAGTTGAAGAGCTCGTAAACAGAGAAGTTGAAGCCAGTCGGGATATTGTGATAGGCAACTACCCGAGGGACGAAGCATTCAAGATTCCTGACCTAATTCGCACTAAGATAAATTTGCTGCCTGCTGGTATAAAAGAAGTGCGCACCATAGACATTACCGGTCTGGACAT
>CAJWRP010000156.1 GCA_913046025.1 uncultured Chloroflexota bacterium | reverse complement strand
GAATCTGCTCTGGATCCAACGCGTCGGCAAGACGCTTGGACTCATCCGATGGCACCAGAGAATCTTGGCGGTCGTGCATGATGAACACCTGTGCTTTTAGATCACCAATACGGGAACTAGGAGAGATTATTTCGAGAGACTTCCGGGTATCGCTATGCAAGTCGCTGATCAGGCCTGGCACTCCAACTAGCTCAGGCTCAGACAAAAGCCCATAAACGGCCTGGGCATTCTTGGATAACGACAGTTTGGCCTCTTCTGTAATGGCCGCTCCATGGGTGAAGGTCGTCAAAATATTTCGCTCATGCTGACTGGTAATGCCCTCAATTAGTTGAGCTGCAACTACCGCTTGCGTAAGTTCGTTGGGTGTCCAAGCCTGGGTGTGCTCCTTGTAGGTCCGTGTGCTTGTCACAGCTGAGGCAATTAGGTCAATGGCGCGGTAGTAGCCTCCGAAGAAATTAATAAAGCGGACGTTTTTGCTAATTCTGTCGTCCTGTGCCGCCACCATAGCTAACGAAGCGCCGACGCAAAACCCGGCCATGCCGGCACGTTCTGGGTCCACCCGCTCATGCTCAAGCAGAAACTGGTATGCGTTTACTAAATTGTCGATCTCATCAACGTCAATGCGTTTTTGCGTCATGGTGTCAGACCAGGGAATCATAGCCACGATTCCTGATCGGGCCAGCGCGTTGCCTAGACCCACCACACGAGGGTCATCCCGTCCAGCCGGATTAACCCCGAGAAACAGCAGAATCGCGCCATGATTCTGGCCTCCACTGGGCAGATAAAGATCTGCCTTACCGTATCCAGCACCATTGGAATACTCAACCGGTTGTTTTACGGGGTCTCCGGTTACCCATGTGAGTGGTCTGAGGGGCGAGTTAGGTAAGACCTCGGGAAGGAAAGATATAGTCAGGAGCGCAGTTCTACCGGGAGGGCTTACGACTACCAACAAAGCCATTGCGAATGCAAAAGCTGAAAAATACAAGAGCACTTTTTTCGAAGGAAAACTTATCAATATTGGTTACTAGAATCCTTTTTACTAATGAGTGTCCATCTCGTAGAAAGAACCATACACTCCATAATTAAGGGATAACAAAGTTCTTGTTGATTGACATAAACGCTCATAGAATGCTAAGGTGAAAACCAATGGTAACAGTCAAATTAATTAGAGGAAACCTTCAATCTGTTACCTAATTTGCCATTACCCCCTTTTAGAGGGTCTATTGAATCATTTATCGTTTTACCTTGGTCTGGACAGAACGAACAAGCCTAGTTAATAGTTAAGCTCAGCAGGCGTCAAATGGCTAATTTCACTGCCGTAATACGTCGAGTTGGAATTTAAATTAGGTTGTTTCGTTAGCCGGTTTATAGAGGCGGTGAGATGGTTGCGGAGATTGTAGCTCGTCTAATAGGCGCGGCTATCCTGGCCACCGGAGGTTGGAGGCTTGGAGAATATGTAAGTGAGGTCTGGGGTCCTCAACTTTACGTACCGTGGGTTTTCGGCCTTGCGACCCTGGGCTTATTAATCGGTATTTTGGCCGCTCCTTACCTCTCAGTACGATTTGCCAACAATCTCGTAACTCAGATCGAGAACATACCCACGTCTCGTATCTTGTCCACTATTTTGGGTGCTGTACTTGGCCTACTCGTAGCCCTCTTGCTCTCGATTCCGCTTTCTCGACTATCTGGCTGGCTAGGGATGATACTTCCTGTGGCTATTAGCATATTGTTTGCCTACGTCGGAGGTTATCTGCTTTCCCGACGGGAGCGCGACGTCTTTTTAAAAGTAATAGCTGACGATCTAAGGGGTGACTCAACTAGTGAGGGCAACATATTCCTTGATACCAGCGCCATCATAGATGGCCGAATCGCAGACATTACACAAACGGGTTTCTTGAGAGGTACCATAGTCATCCCAAGCTTCATTTTGGATGAACTTAGACACATCGCTGATTCGAGTGACTCTCTACGGCGCGCTCGTGGACGCCGGGGGCTGGAGATGTTGAATAGGCTTCGTCAGGAGACGGAGATTCCCATCAGAATTCTGGATGTCAGGCACCGGAACGGCCTTGAGGTTGACGCTATGCTGGTTGATGTAGCCAAGGAAATGAACGGCTCAATTGCGACCACCGACTATAATCTGAACAAGGTGGCCCAGATTCACGGAGTCCCTGTCCTAAATGTTAATGATCTGGCTAACTCCCTGAAGCCAGTAGTTCTACCTGGTGAGGGCATGACTGTGCGGGTCGTTCAAGAGGGCAAAGAGCCAGGCCAAGGTGTTGGGTTTCTTGATGACGGCACAATGGTAGTCATTGAAGGCGGGGACAGGTACGTAAATCGAGACCTTGATGTGCTGGTCACCCGTATGCTTCAGACCACAACGGGCAGCATAGTATTTGCCCAGCCCAAGAGGTTGAATACTTGAATAGTTCAGCAGCTCACGTAAAGTTTCCCAGCCCCCGCCAGAGAGTGGGGGCTGTTGTTGTCGCGGGCGGTGAAAGCCGACGTATGGGAGAGATCGACAAGATCTTCACAGATCTGGGAGGCAAGCCATTGATTCTGCACAGCTTGGAAACGCTACAGATCTGCCACAGCGTTACAGATATAGTACTAGTCATGTCAGAGAGCCGCCTCTCGAAAGGTGAAGCCCTGATCGCCACTAGTGGGCTTTCCAAGGTTACGGCCGTATGCGCCGGTGGACCTAGAAGGCAGGATTCGGTCAAGAACGGATTGGAACTACTCACAGAATGCGATTGGGTCATCGTCCAGGATGGCGCGAGGCCGTTCATTCAGCGGCACATCGTCGAATTTGCCCTGCTGGAAGCAAGACACACCGGCGCTTCTGTGGCTGGTGTGCCGGTGAAGGACACGATTAAGACCACGGACGCTGGTGGACACGTGATCGATACGATTCCCAGAGAGGGTCTCTGGGCCATCCAGACGCCTCAGGCATTTCGTCGCGACCTGCTATTGCAGGCCCATACTGAGGTCACCGATGACGTTACCGATGATGCAGCCATGGTGGAGCGCATCGGAGTTAAGGTGAAGGTTTTTCCAGGGTCCTACGACAACATTAAAGTAACTACTCCCGGTGATATCCCTTTGGCTGAGGCGATATTGAAGTCGATATTGCAGTCTGCCCAAGAAGCCGGACGATGAATTTACGTACCGGCATAGGCATCGACGTTCATCCCTTTGTGGAAGGGCGACCGTTAATTCTAGGCGGTGTTATAATCCCCTTCGGAAAAGGTCTGGAGGGCAACAGCGACGGCGATGTATTGATTCATGCTGTCATAGATGCAATGCTTGGCGGGGCGGCTCTGGGAGATATCGGAACGCACTTCCCAACCGGAGATGAACGCTACCATGGAATAGCCAGCAGCGTATTGCTGACCGACACACTGAAGTTGCTAGAGGCTGCTCTCTGGCGTGTCGAATATGTTGATGCTACAATACTGGCCGAGCGTCCCATACTCAGGCCGTTCATGGGCCAAATGAAGCAGTCTATGGCCCAATTACTTGGCCTGAGCGAAGGCTCGCTGAATCTGAAAGCGACGACTACGGATGGCCTTGGTTACATTGGCCGAGGAGAGGGTATCTCCTGCACAGCCGTCGCAACCATAACACGAATTGAATGAAACTTTACAACACACTTACCGGAGAAAAAGAGGAGTTTACTACAGCAGGCGGAAAGGTCAGAATGTACGTCTGCGGCATAACTCCCTACTCAGCCTCACACCTTGGTCACGCTATGTTTTCGGTAGTCTTTGATGTAGTGCGCCGCTACCTGGAGCACAAGGGCTTCGACGTCAAACACATCCAGAACTTCACCGATATCGACGACAAGATGATCGCTGCCGCCAACAGTCGGGGCATCACGGTGGAAGAGCTGGCAGAAGAGAATATTCAGCAGTATCTCGAAGAGACTGACGAACTGAATGTTCGCCGCGCAGACCAATACCCCCGTGCAACAAAAGAGATTCCTAAGATCGTCAGCATGATCGAGGGTCTCGAGAAAGAGGGCTACGCTTACTCCAAAGATGGCGACGTATACTTTCGGGTCAATCGCGACGAGGATTACGGTAAACTCAGCCATCGCAATGCGGAGGACCTGCTGGCGGGCGCTAGAGTCGAGGTGGACGAGTTGAAAGAGGACCCTCGTGACTTCGCATTATGGAAGTCGCAAAAGCCGGGAGAACCCGCCTGGGACAGCCCTTGGGGGCCCGGCAGGCCTGGCTGGCATATTGAGTGCAGCGCCATGTCTATGGAGTATCTGGGCGAGACCATTGATATCCATGGTGGTGGGCAAGACCTGATCTTCCCTCACCATGAAAACGAGATAGCGCAGAGCGAGTCCTTCACTTCTCGTCAGCCCTTCGCAAGGTTCTGGATGCATAATGGCCTTCTCAGTATTGGCGAAGACAAGATGAGTAAGTCCACAGGGAACGTTATATCGGTGAGGCAGGCGCTGGACGAGTTCTCCCCACCAGCCCTCAGGCTGTTCTTCCTGAGCTCCCACTATCGCAATCCACTAGTTTACAGCCCACAGAACATTTCTGCGCAGGAACGCGCCCTGGAAAGACTGCGCTATGCGGCCAATGAAGAGCTGGAGTCAGCGCAGGGAGAAGTGCTTGAAGGCGGACCCTACATGGACCGCTTTACCGAGGCTATGGACGATGATCTCAACACGGCGCGGGCACTGGCGGTGCTGTTTGATCTTTCCCGAGACATAAATCGAGGCAGCGAGGAAGGGAAAACCGTTTCCCCTGCCCGCCAGGCTTTGCGAGATATG
Organism: uncultured Chloroflexota bacterium; assembly: GCA_913046025.1. Next base: position 1,295 of record CAJWRP010000156.1, on the reverse strand, counting down.
GCAGAAATTCTTGGCATAGACCTGTCCGAACCAGAATCGCAATCAAGTGGTGACGTTGCTCCGTTTGTCGATCTGCTCATTGAGCTACGCTCCGATTTGCGTAACGCAAAGCAGTTCGAAATGGCTGACCAGATCCGAGACAAGCTAGCTGAACTAGGCGTTACATTGGAAGATTCCGCCGGTGGCACTGGCTGGAAATTCGGCTAATAGCCGTAAGCTTACACTTGAATCACACCAGTTTTCAGGTTGTCCATGAATAACTACCTTGCAACAGACCTCGAGCTCCTTGTTGGTTCAGGTGGTGTCTCCACAGACCAGGAGCAGATTAATCGATACTCCGGCGATGCTCTGGATGTATACCGCGCCTTTCGCGCTGCTCATCTCATGGACGGTAACGCTAGCGCTGTAGTTTGGCCTGAGACCACCGAACACGTTTCAGCTATATTGAAGTACGCCCAATCCCATCGTGTACCCGTTGTACCTTACGGAGGTGGCACTGGAGTAATGGGAGCGGCAGCGTCCATCGACGAATGCATAATCCTGAATTTGCAACGCATGAATGCCGTAGTGAACGTTAGCAGCAAGGACATGACGGCTCGACTACAGCCGGGTGTCGTTCTGGAAGACGCCCATTCTGCTTTTGCCGACCAGAATTTGCTGATGGGCCATGATCCTTGGAGCAGGCCCATCGCAACAATTGGAGGAGCAATCTCCACCAACGGTATGGGGTACATGGCAGCAAAGTATGGCCCCATGGGGGAGCAGGTCTTGGGACTAGAGGCGGTTCTGCCCGACGGAGAGATTGTTCGGTCACAGAGCATCCCGAAGCCTTCCTATGGCCTTTCGATGAAGAACCTTCTGATCGGCACAGAAGGCACGCTAGGTGTAGTAACCGAGGCTACTCTGAGAGCCTTTCCACTTCCTGAAAAGCAGGTTTTGCGGCGCATGGATTTCCCCGATTTCGAGTCTGGTTTTAACGCCGTCGCGCAGCTCTACGCCGAGGGTGTTCGGCCTGCTATGGTCGACTACGGTCAGGAATTCTGGTCAGATAACGACGTCGATGAGGGAGTGCCTCTGTATTTGACATTCCAGGGCTTTTTGGAAGATGTGCACGCCCATTTGAAGAGAGCACAGGAAATCTGCCAGCGATTCGGCGGATGCCCCGGTGACCAGAATGACGCGCAGGAGTACTGGAAGACTCGACACGCATCTGGGGAGCGCTACCTGCGTGAGGTATTGCGGAGCGACGATCCGGCGAAGGCGAGACATATTCGATCATCCTATCGAATGGATTA
>CAJWRP010000155.1 GCA_913046025.1 uncultured Chloroflexota bacterium | reverse complement strand
GTGGCCCGGTTCGGCAACGAGGTTATCGCCTCCCGCGTGCTCTTCCTGGACCGCAGCGAAAAACAGTCCAACAACTCGAACCAGCAACCAGCATCTCACCAGCCAGTGGCCGCCCAATCATCCTCGCAGCTCCCTTCTGAAGAAGACCTACCCTGGTAATTTTTATATAATAAGTAACTCGAATATTTGTAAGTGCAGGTCACGTGTCCCAACACATCCCAATGGTGTTACCCTGCCTCACGCACTGTTTAGAATGTAGTCCCAACTATGCCGATTCCATGTTGCTTAACCTCGATGCCTCTTACACCCATTTACCGTAGCTGTATATTCAAAACAAAAGGATGAGAAATGGAAAAAACTACCCTTAGCCCGCCTAACATTCACCAGCCCTTTAGCTCCTATTCCCACGGTATATCCGTCGAGGGGGCGCAGCGAATCATCTTCTGCGCAGGTCAGGTTGCAGCCGATCCCGAAGGCACCATTGTTGGAGAGGGCAACTTTGAGGCTCAGGTTGATCTGGTCATCTCCAACCTGAAGGCCGTCTTAGCGGAAGCCAACGCGTCCCTGGAAGACGTAGTGCAGATAACCATGTACGTGGTGGGCACAGAGAATGCCCCCAAGGCCAGGATAATCCTGCGGAAACACTTCGACCACATTCGACCGGCCAGCACCCTGTGCGTTCTAGCGGGCCTTGCGGATCCTCGCCTGATGGTGGAGATTACGGCATTCGCCGCCGTGGGCTAAGACAAATCAGATCTTAGCTCCCTTGGTAATATCGGAAGACTGGAAATCGAACTTAGTGGACGCCATCGAAGCATCAGAAGTTGCGCCAGTCTGCGATAACTTATCGCGCATCCGCCGTTATCAAGATACGTTGCAGAACTAACAGTTAGTCAAACACGTCTCATAAATAATAAATAGGGCAGGTCTAAGACCTGCCCTATTACTGTGTCGATATTTAGCCGAGGCTACTTGGCTACGAAGTTGAACTGCTCGTAGTTGCCACCCGTGATGGAGACTGGGTCCAGACCCATCCAGCGGTCCAAGATGGTGGAGTAAGTCCCTCTGAAATCGTTTGTGAAGGCCATGTCTCCTTGCACCTGCTTGTCCTCTTCCAGCGAAGGGAACTCACCGTAGAAGCCGCCCTCTATATCGGCGCCTATTACGAAAGCCACTCCTCCTGAGCCATGGTCCGTACCTGCGCCGTTGTCCCTAATGCGCCTGCCGAATTCGGAGAACAGCAGGACCACCGTGTCCTTGTCCGTACCGTGCTCCTTCATGTCGTCCATAAAGTCGCCAACAGCGCCCGAGACGTCGCTCCACAGTTTCGCATGGGAGTTGATCTCCGACGCATGCGTGTCAAAGCTGCCGTGCTGTGTGTAGAAGACACGTGTACCCAAGTCAGCCGTCATGACCTGGGCAATGGATTTCATATTCTGAGCTATGGGGTTGTCGCCGTACTCCACGCTGGACGAGTAGCGCTGGGGTGCGATTCGCAACGTATCGGCGCCCTTCAGAGCGTCGGTGCCGGTCTGCGAGATAAACTTGGCGATTACGTCCTTGCCCGCACCACCGTACATCTGGGAAAAGGCCTCTAATGCTAGGTTTCGCGCCGCTTCATCTTTGATATCAGGGAACAGTCCGTACGTCTCCAGATTGCCCACCGATGCCACAGGCACACCTTGCGCGTACAGCGCTCTCGGAAGGCCTCGGCCGAAGTTCACGCCGGTAAGTACGTTCTCAGCTTTGGGATCCAGATCGCGTAAGGCCTTACCCAACCAGCCTTCCAGCGCAACCTGCTCGCTTTCAGCGGTGTGCCACACATCCATGGAGCGGAAGTGCGACCTGTTTGGGCTGGGGTACCCCACCCCACAAATGACGGCGACTTTCCCATCATCCCAAAGACTCTTGATCGGCGCCATGCTGGGATTAAGCCCCAGCTTGTCGTCCATTTTGAGGACCTCATCTTGGGCGATGTTTACGTAAGGTCTATTGTCGTAATAGTTGCCGTCCGTAAAAGGTATGACAGTGTTCAGTGCGTCGTTGCCGCCCGTAAGCTGTAGAACAACGACGTTCTTTTTGCTGTTGCCATTAGTCGTCATTACGTTCCTCCATGAACTATCCGCTACCTAATCTTCCTAAATCAGATTGTATATCTAAAACGTCGAACCGCCTACGCTCTCTGGTAAATCTGCAGCCGGTGCCGGTTGCTCTCCGTAACGTAGAGCCTGCCCTCAGAGTCCAGCTTCACCGATGTAGGTGCCCAGAAATACTTCTCTATGTGAGACGAGACCTCATGAGGATCGTCCACGAAGAAGTCGATGTCTTTAGCCATGTCAGCGCTTGAGCGTGCCTGGGCCTCCTCCACGTTAATGCGCAAGAAGTCCTCTGCCCAGCGAGAGTCAGTCGCCTCCCCACGGAGACCTTGTACGAAAATACCCTTCGAATCGAAGATTTGAATACGCTCATTACCCCAGTCGGCAACGTACATAAAACCTTCTGAATCCACGGTCACGCTGGCGGGCCTATGAAGCGCACCATCGCCCCTGCCGGACGTGCCGTCGCTACTGATGAAAGTGCCGTCGCTGGCAAATCTCTGTATACGATCATTGCCCCAGTCGGCGACAAGGACGTCTCCGTTGCTGACCACCGTGATTCCCCAAGGCAAATCGAACTCTCCGTCTCCGGCACCCTTTGAACCGAAGCCTGAGAGGTATACGCCGTCCCTGGTAAACCGCTGCACCCGATTGTTCTGATGGTCTACAACCAGCAGGTTGCCTTCGGTATCCAAGGCCAACCCTGACGGACCATCCATCTCGCCTGGATCTGCGCCTGTCTTGCCCCATGAGCCGGTCGGCTTCCAGTCCGAATCAAAGGTAACAACCCTGTTGGTGTACTCGTCGGCCACATAGGTATTGCCTTCAGTGTCACGAACGATGGCAGTAGGCCACACGAACTGACCATCACCGGTGCCGTGCCCACCAAAAGTCCCGAAGTACTCACTCTCTAAATCGTACACAGTAACCCGAAGCCCCCTATCGTCGCCGTCCAATGAACGACTGACCGTATAGAGCTTCCCATCAGCATCAATCGCCGTGTCGACAGGGTAGTAAAAGCCACGCCCCTCCATTGTCGATAGCCCGATAGAGTGACTGTAACAAAGTCTATTTTGTAGTTGGCTTATAGTCATTGCACTGCCTCATGCTCGCTTCGCCATATCCCTACGCTGTCGGCTGGCTTATGACCTCTGGAATTCGTGACTGGCGGCAACCATCTGGAACAGCTGCGCTATACGTTGCTGAGCAGCTTCGTCGACACTATCCGGGTTAACCTCAAGCTCCCCGCCCTGAACGGCAAAGTTCTCCAAAGTCTCCCTGGTGCCGTCCGACACCGTCACAACGCCCATTACGTCGAGACAGGCGTCAACCAGCCGTGATGGTGATATTACGCCATCGCTGGTCGAGGCTACTCGATTGATCATCCGTCGAACGCCAAGCTTGCTAACATCCCCTAGCTGCCCTGTTGCGAAGTTCAGCCGCTCTACCAAGGTACCGGTATCGATCCACTCAGATCCCTGATGCCAACCCTCGACGCTGGGTGGATTAATCAGGAACTGGCCCATGAATACCATTTGGAGTGCCCTGTCCAGGATCTCCTTACGAGGCCTGTCAAATTCGCCTGTGAGTCGAAGAACACCTGCCACCAGCTCGGCGGGACTCTTCACCTTGATGAACCAGCTGTCGTCTGCCTTGAAAAAATCCGACGTAAACAGCACCCGCAGCATAGCAGTCATGTCGTAATCGCTATCAAAGTAAGCCTTGACCAGAAGCTCTATTGCAGCCGGATCGCGTGGCTCGTTATAGGGCCACTGAGGTACAGGCGGCTCTTCGGCCACGAAGAAATCGTAAAGATGCCTGGCAATAAAACGGGCTGTGGACTCCTGTTGGCAGATAAGTTCCACGATATCACCGCCATCGAAGTTACCCGATTGGCCCAGGAAGCTCTTCTCGTCGTAGTCATGGTCTTCTGGGTCGAACTGGAAGTGCCAGGCGATTCTTCCGTAAGGCCAGATGGAGTCGCGCTCGGCGCGCAAAGCCATGTACTCCTTATTGCCCAGCGTCCAACCCGTGAAGGCACGAGACGCCTCCTTTATGTCCTCTTCTGTGTAGTTGCCCACTCCCAGGGAGAACAGTTCCAGCAACTCACGGCCAAAGTTTTCATTGGTTGCGCCCTTGTGGTTATCGTGGTTATCCAGCCAAACAATCATGGCAGGGTCCTTCGCCAACTCCAGCAGCAAGGTCTTGAAGTTGCCCATGCCATAGTGTCGGAACATGCGTATCTGGTCGCTGAGCACCTTGCCGTTGGTAATCTTGGGGTAACCAGTAGCGAAGATGGTGTGCCAGAATAGCGTCATCTTCTCCTGCAACGGCGCTGATGTAGAGATCATCTTATATAGCCAGTATGCGCCCGGATTCTGCTGGCCCATCATACCTGACTGCTCGTGATGGTAGCGTCGGATAAGCTCATCTGGAATTGTCTTTACATCGGTAGGATTGAGAAGGCCTTCCACCACGACATCATATCCGTTTGAGGCGTACTGCTCCAGTTCGTCTCTCGTAGCACCAAAACCGGCTCTCCGCATAAGGTGGGCTATTAGCTCTACTTCGCGCTTCGTCTGGACAACCATAACGCCTCCTCTATCAACCTGCCGGAGTTAGCCATAAAAGCGCCATTCCGACTCATTTCATGGAGTATTATCACTAATGCTAGCTATTAAGCAAGAAAAGTAAAATTGAATGGCGGTAGTGTAACACAAGCAGAGAGTATCGAGAATGACCCGTCTATGACGCAATAAAGCAAGGTTACAACCGTGGAAAGACCATGATAGTCAGATCGCTGAACTCTGCTTCCTCTTCGGCTAATGTGCCTAACGAGTACTGTTGCATGCTCTCATCGAAATGGCATAACCGCTGCAACACGTGCATCGATAGTTCTGGAGAAATACCTCGTTCAAGCAACATCTTTGCAATTCTCGCTGGCATTAGCTCAAACGGACGCGGCAGAAGCAGCACGTTGCGCTTGCCCGTCTTCAACATGTCCACTAGCTCGACCATAGATTCATCGTTACCAGCCCTGGCATGCAGGGTAATGAAAATGGACTCCTCCATGTAGAGTCCTAGGCGCGAGCACGCCACTTGCACTGAGCTTATACCGGGAATCAGCACGGTCTTATCAACACGGCGTTGCACTCGTTCCACCAGCTCCCGGGCTGAGAAATTAAGGTCGCCCCAAGCGCAGACAACGCACTTCTTGCCCTCCGCTGCTCGCGCCGCCACCACATCCAGGACATCCTCTTGATCGCGATACCGCATAGGCAATGCCTCGCCCTTAATCCACCGACTAATGGGCTTGAGCACCGTCTCAAAGCCAGCCACAACGTCGGCCTCTGCAATGGCATCTTTGGCCTTCAGCGTTAACAGGTCGGGATCGCCAGGCCCTACACCCAGCACTGTTATTGTCGTCAAATCCTTAATACCTCTCTTGTTGCTATTGCGGCGACTCCACCGCCTATTATTCGCTGGCAGCGTACAGATTTCAAACCTGCCAGCCTCTCCCACGCTAAAGACGCTGCGCACCGCACTCGCATATCGTCATCTTCGAACAGCATTCCTATTACCGTACCACTATGGGCAACGTTCACGCCCGCTGCACCTGTCTCCGACGCCAGTGCAATTGCACTCTCTAGCTGGGGCTTGTAAAGAATCGCCTGATTGGCCCGAGCACTCAGTGTGCTGCCCGTGCCAATCTTCTCAACATCACACTCCTGGATTCCTTGTGAGATCAGTTCAACCGCCTCGCGTAAGGCCTTTTCAGAATTTAATAGCGATGCAGAAACGTCCACATCGTTGAATTGAAGCGTATCCACCGTTCCGCCAAAGTCCAAAATGACGACCTGCATTGGTGGAGGGTCACCCAATTCCTGCGTATGGCTGCCAAACCGATGGTCAAACCTGGTTATGCCGGAGTACATAAGGCCGTCACTGGGTTCGATTCGCAATGCTATTTCTGCGATCACATCGTCACTTACAGGCCTGCCCGCAG
>CAJWRP010000154.1 GCA_913046025.1 uncultured Chloroflexota bacterium | reverse complement strand
GAGACGGCGGTAGATATTCCTGTTCCTCGAAATGACCTTCGAAGTCGTGGGAGTACTTGTAGCCCTCGCCGTAACCCATGTCCTTCATCAGGCCGGTGGGCGCGTTGCGCAGATGCATTGGCACAGGGTCGTTGCGCGTTTGCTGCACGTCCTCCATAGCCCGGTTCAGCGCCATGTACGAGGCGTTGCTCTTGGGCGCGGTGGCCAGGTACACCGTCGCCTCCGCCAGGGGGATTCGGCCCTCCGGCAGGCCAATCAGGTGGTACGCCTGTTGTGCCGCAATCGCCACCGACAGCGCTCTCGGGTCCGCTATACCAACGTCCTCCGCTGCCAGTATGACCAGTCTCCGTGCGATGAACATGGGGTCCTCGCCAGCCGTCAGCATGCGGGCCAGGTAGTACACGGCCGCGTCCGGATCTGACCCGCGCACCGTCTTGATGAATGCAGAGATGGTGTCAAAGTGCAGGTCGCCGTCCTTGTCGTAGCGCAGGGATCGCTGTTGCATGGCGTCCTGAATTACCGCAACCGTGATCTTGCGATTGCCCTGCTCGTCGGGATTGGTGGCCGCCGTGGACAGTTCCAGCGCGTTGAGGGCAGTGCGGGCGTCGCCGTTGGCGAGGTTGATCAGCAGCGCCATGGCGTCATCTTCCAGGAGGGGTTGCATGTGGGCCAGGCCTCGTTGGGGTTCTGCTACAGCTTGAATGATTATCTGACCTATCTCCTCGTCGGTAAGTGACTGCAAGGCGAACACTCGCGCCCTGGACAGGAGCGGAGACACCACCTCAAAGGACGGGTTCTCGGTGGTTGCGCCGATAAGAACCAGCGTGCCGTCCTCCACGAAGGGCAGAATGACGTCCTGTTGGGCCTTGTTGAAGCGGTGAATCTCGTCAACGAAGAGAACAGTGCGCTGGCCGTGCATACCCAGCCGCTCTCTAGCCTCGCTTGCGATGCGGCGTAGGTCTGCAACTCCTGACGTCACGCCACTGACCCGCTCGAACTGGCTCTTGGTGGCCGTCGAGATGAGGTTGGCCAGCGTAGTTTTGCCTGTGCCGGGCGGTCCCCACAGGATGATTGAGGGCAGTTGGTCCGACTCGATGCTGCGCCGCAGAACGGTCTCTGGGCCGATGATGTGCTGCTGGCCCACATACTCATCGAAGGTGCTGGGTCGCATTCTGGCGGCTAGCGGCGCTCTGCTCTGCAGCTCATGTTGGCTCTGGTGGTCGAATAGCGTCATGTCAGAGTCCTTATCAGGGGCGTATGTTTGCCTTGAGTGTAGCGAATGCGGGTGGCTAGCGGTAGGGTAGACTTGAGCGGAAGCAGCATGGGGTTGAAACCGGCTTGGAAACTCGCCGAATGAGGCGAGGCTAAAGGGCGACAACCCCTCTGATTATCATGATGCTGCTCATGATTACGAACAGTAGAATGAGGGAGATTTTCAGTGCCAACTCCGGGCACCGTGCGGCGATGTGCGGGGCTATCTGGCCGCCGACGATTACCCCAGGCACTGCCATGATGACCAGCGACCACTCGAAGGCCGCTGCCTGTCCTGTAAGGCTTGCCATCACAAGGTTGGTCATCGATCCGACTAGCACTGTTGCCGACACCACGATAACTGTTGTCGCCACCGCGACTCTCACTGGCAGGCCATGACGGATGATTAGCGCGGTGTTGACCAGCGCACCCACGCCGACACCGATGAGACCGACCAGTAGTCCACCCGCGCCGGTAAGCCCTCGATCTAGCCAGTTGAATCGAGCGGAGTACCGATACGTCCTGCCGTCCCGCGTTACTAGTTCTGTTTTCAAGACGTCCGATGCTCCGTCGATATCTCCACGGTTTTTGGCGTCGACAGTTCCCCTATTGCTCTTACCGTGCATCATTATTGACCTTAGTACGATGCAGGCAAGTAGAAAAAGCACCGCTCCGAAAACTATAAAGAGCAGCAAAGGAGGGACCAGGAATGCCACTGACCTGGATAGGACTGCCAATGGAAGCGTGATGACCATCAGCTTTGCCGCCAGTCGAAAGTCCACGACCTGTTGGCGGACGTAGCCGAGACTTGCGCTGGCCGTTCCGAAAAACATGATCAGGAGTGACACGCCGATGGCCTCGTTGGCCGTTAGTTCAGGAAAGTCTCCACTGACGGCAGGAAACAGCAACAGGAACGCAGGGGTGAACATCACCGCGCCTTCCATGGCAAGCGTATTGGCTGTGATTGCGATGATAAGGCTTACGGGTAGTACCCACCAGATAGCCAGGAGATTTGAAATGAATTCGCCCATAGGCGGCTAAGTCACTCTTTTGGACAGATTAAATAATTGGGTTACGGAGGGTCTGATGTCTGCGGCATTATCCACGGTTCGATCATAGGAGGCAAGCCCGCAGCACATGCGTAAGATTATCGATTCAGAAGTGCAAGCAACTAACAGGTGGCCTTAACGAGTGGAAACAATCCAAAAAACTACTGGAGCATTGCTATGGTTACGCCACCGTTACCTTCACTGGGAGCGGCCGGGCGGTGCCTCACGACTGAAGGATGCTTCGAAAGGAACTCTCGAACGGCCTCGCGCATTGTACCTGTTCCTTTGCCGTGGACGACTCGGACCCAGGGGTAGCCCGCAATTACAGCATCGCTCAGATATCGGTCTAGCTTATCCAGGGCCTGGCGCACAGGCATCCGGCGTAGGTGGACCTCCGTCTCAACAGAGAGTTGTCCCAGCAATCTGGATGTTTCGCGTTTTCGAGGCATAGTTAGACGCTTTCGTTACAGAGTTTGTGAATATTCAAAATATTTGTATAGCGGGAAGATCATCTCATAAGAGCGTCGGTCACCGCTGACAGAAGCCTGTCCTCTTCACCTGGCAGCACCGTTCTGGGGTCGAGTAGTAGTCGCTCGTCTTCGATGCGTCCGATAACGGGAGTGTCGCCCTCTCGCAATGACTTTGCAAGGGCTTCAGCGCCGCCGGATCTAGTACGGCAGTCGATTGTCAGTGCCCAGGAGTCGATGGTTTCCCCAGGTAGGCTGCCCCCACCGATGGTCGACAAGGTGCTTTCCACCGAGGCGCTGCTGCCAATCTTACTCTTCCAGCGTTTAGCTATGGTCGCAGCTTCGCTCTCGGGCATGGCGATCATGCGCCATATGGGCACCTTCTCAAGAGCCTCACCTTTAATGTAGTGGAGAACCGTCGCAGCCAGCGCGGCCATGCTCATCTTGTCGATGCGAACGGCGCGGGCCAGAGGGTGCCGCGCGACGATGTCTATAAGCTCGCGTTTGCCTGCAATAATGCCCGCCTGAGGACCGCCCAGAAGCTTGTCTCCCGAGAAAAAACCCAGTCCAACTCCCGCTTGAACGCTCTCCTGCGGCATAGGCTCGTGAGCGATGCCGAAAGCCGAAGTGTCCAGTAGGCAGCCGCTTCCTAGGTCGTGCAGGATGTTAACACCACGGCTGGCGCCTATCTCAACCAGCTCTGAAAGCTCCGGGGCGTGAGTAAAGCCCATCACCTTGAAGTTGCTGGCGTGAACGGCCAGTATGGCCCCGGTATTCTCGGTAATGGCTTCTTCGAAGTCGCCCGCATACGTGCGGTTGGTGGCCCCAACCTCTACCAGAGTGGCACCGCTCTGCCTCAGCACATCTGGTACTCGAAAGCCCCCGCCGATTTCTACGGCCTCCCCTCTAGAAACGATGACCTCTTTGCCTTTGGCCAAGGCTGCAAGGCCAAGCATCAGCGCAGAGGCGTTGTTGTTTACTACGATGGCGGCTTCTGCGCCAGTGACCTCTGCCATGAGGTTGGATATGTGGGCCTGCCTGGAGCCGCGCCTGCCGGTGCTAAGGTCTAGCTCAAGATCGCTGTAGCCCTGGGCCGCCCTCCGTGCTGCGTTAGTTGCCTCTTCGCTTAGAGGGGCTCGTCCCAGGTTAGTGTGCAGAATTACGCCAGTTGCGTTGATGACGTGGGTTGGCCACTCTCGCCAGTTTGTCTGGGCGCTTTCTTCGATTGCCTGTATGATCCTATCGAAGTCAGGCGCCGCGTAGCCTTCAAGGATGGTCTGGCGGGCAGTATTGATCTCCGAGCGGACCAGTTCTACCAGGACCTCTCGTGAGTAGGTTTTGATGAGCGTTTCTATGCGGTCATCGGACAAGACCTTTTCAACGCTGGGCAGAAATTTGAAGTTCGATGTCATTACTAGTGTGACCGATTCCTCTCTTGTTATGGCGCTACCACTTTCTACTATTATAACCAACTGAGTCAGCTTCTCTTCCGAATGGCTATCCACGTGGAAGCCACCCGCTGACTGGAAAATTGTTGACCCTATTTGGGCAGCTTGATACAATATGCTGAATTTGCCATTTAGCGGGAATTTATGCTAGTTATTGGACTCACAGGAGGCATCGGGACAGGTAAAACTCAGGTGTCTGAAATGCTAGAGAAATTAGGAGTGGCTATCGTTAATGCCGACCTCCTTGGCCACCAGATTTACGTGCCGCGCTCAGAGGGTTGGCGCGAGGTAGTGGAGGCATTTGGGGAGGAAATTCTAGCTCCTGATGGTGAGATTGATCGAACAAAGCTTGGCCCCATTGTTTTCGGAGACCCTGAGGCCCTAAAGAGACTCAACGCCATTACTCATCCCAAGATATACGCACTAGCCGACGAGAGTCTCAAGAAGCTGCCGGAACAGGGCACTGAGGTGGCAGTTCTAGAGGCAGCCCTGCTGATAGAGGCGAAGTGGACGCCGCTGGTAAACGAAGTCTGGGTTACGACTGCACCTGAACATGACGTAGTAAAGCGAATTCAGGAGCGAAACGGATTTACCGAAGAGGCCATACGCTCCAGGATAGCTTCGCAGATGACCCAGGAAGAACGAATAACACACGCCGATGTTGTAATAGAAAACGAAGGCGACCTGACTGAATTGAAGACGAAAATCCAGAAATTGTGGAATGACAGAGTTGCATGCCATTAAGGAGAACAGACGTTAGAGATGACTCAAAGCACGAAAACACTTTATCGCAGCTACGTAATCGAAGAGTTTCACTTCACGGAGGAGCCGTACTACAAGCCGGTTGGTGACGAGGTAGAGCTTTTCGAGGCCGCGTACGCGCAGAAGATTCCGCTAATCTTTAAAGGGCCTACTGGCTGCGGGAAGACCCGATTTGTTGAGTACATGTCCTATAAACTGGGTCAGAAACTTAATAAGATCAAGCAGTCTGGAAATGCAGATGGTGCGCTTCATGGGGATAATATGCCTCTGGTCACCATCGCTTGCCACGAAGACTTGAGCTCCAGCGACCTGGTTGGTCGTTACTTGCTGGAAGGGGACTCAACAGTGTGGATCGACGGGCCACTTACCCGCGCAGTGAAGGTCGGAGGCATATGCTACCTGGACGAGATCGTTGAGGCCAGGAAAGACACCACCGTTTTGATTCACCCTCTAACCGACCACAGGCGTATGCTTCCCATCGAGAAGCGGGGAGAGTTGCTTGAGGCTGCGGATGGCTTCCTTCTCATACTTTCGTATAACCCTGGCTACCAGAGCGCGTTGAAGGACCTGAAGCACAGCACGCGCCAGCGGTTCATATCTATTGAGTTCGACTACCCGCCGGTGGAGATAGAGGCTGAGATTGTTCAGCATGAGTCTGGCTGCAGCGAGAGCGACGCTTTGCAGTTGGCCAAACTGGGTGAGAAGGTTCGTAATCTCCGAGAACATGGTCTGGGAGAGGGCGCCAGCACACGTCTGCTGATTTACGCCGGCAAGCTAATTGCGCAAGGTATTCCCGCACGGAGGGCATGTCAGGTCGCAGTTAACTGGGCCGTCACGGACGATGCCTCCATCCAAAAGAGTATAGAAGAATTGATAAGCTCCATTTTCGAATAGAAACCGCGGCGGGCAGCATGCTGGGGATTGGACTCTGAACAAGACCTGATCCCCAGTGCCTTCATCAGCCCATAAGCCTGAAAGGTGATATCGTCTGTGACAGGGAATGCAGTTCCGGATCTCATTAGGCGCATCCTTTCCGAGAACTCCCACAAAACCGTTAATGATCCTTCTCTTACGCCAGCGGCCGTCACGCTATTGCTTTACCCCAAGGATGGGCATCATTGCGTCCTTTTGCAAAAA
>CAJWRP010000153.1 GCA_913046025.1 uncultured Chloroflexota bacterium | reverse complement strand
CCGAATACCAATCAACCCTGGAAATATGTCATTCCGAGCCCCAGCGAGGAATCTCTGGCACTTCTTACTCTGACCGCCATGCGCTGTGGATTCCTCTGTTTGTCTACTGCGGTGGACTCCCCTCGGAATGATATTCTGTACGAGGAAAGCCAATCTCCAGAACTTGAATCATTTCGACTGCATGGAGAGCCCTTCGATGAATTCCAGACCTGGTATTTTGAGCATCTCTTCTGGAGCCACCTTCAACTTGGACGAGCGGCTGCCAGAGCCCAGGATAACGTACTCGGCGGAAAGCAGATTGTGGTCGGCGTACACAGGCAGGTCGTTCGGTAGCGCGTACGGCGTCACACCGCCTATCATCATGCCGGTCAGCTCCGACGTCTCTTCCGCCGACGCGAAAGACACCCGCGAGACACCCATGAGGCCGCGCACTACCTTGTTAACGTCCAGCCTCTGCGACGCCTGCACTATGCAAGCGCAATACTTCTTCTCCCCGCGCTTGGATGCAACGATGATCGTGTTGCCGCTGTACTCCATGGGGAATCCGTACTTCTCGCAGAACTGGGCGGTGTCGGCGAAGTCTGGGTCAATCTGGATCAGTTCATAGCTCACGCCAAGCCTTTCCAGCGTCGAAATAACGTTGTTGTCGATGTCCGAGGAGGATGTCATATTTATAAAATATCTCCTATATCGTTAGCGAAACCAATATAGCCTTCGTCGCGGCGGCTTGCAAACCGGCTCTCGTTGACCCACTTATCTACCCGTTGCTACACTTTCCTAGGCTTATTTTTGAATTTTGTGCCTCGAACCGAATGAATAAGGTTCAGTAATTTAGAATTAATACCGATTCGAATTGCAAAGGTCTCATCGTAGAGAAATTTACTGATTTGTTTTGACTGTTGATGAGCAGACTTAAGAAAATCATAGACTGGCATCCCAGGCCGCCTTTTTATTATGGCTGGCTTCTTTTGGGAACGGCGGCTCTGGGAGCTTTCATCGCCACAGGTGTCGCGCAGACCGTGCTTGGGGGCGTACAGGATCTCATCGCGCTGGACATGGGCTGGGACCGCACCACTATCGCCTTCGCAGCTACGGCAGGCACCTGGATCTCCGGCCTGACCATGCCGGTCATTGGCAGGTTAGCCGACCGCTATGGACCTCGCTACATGATGGTAATCGCCGCGCTCATGGTAGGGTTCGGTTACATAGCGCTATCCAACGTCAGCTCTCTCTGGCAATTCTTTGTCATCTATATACTGCTACGCTCGGTAGCAGGCCCGAACCTGCAAAACGTGGTGCCCCGAACGGTAGCCGTGAACTTCTTCCGGCGGCGACGCAATCTGGCACTGGGAGTAACGGCCCAGAACCGTATCGTCACCGAGTCAATCAACATACAGATAATTACTCTTGTATCCAATTCTCTTGACTGGCGAGCCGCCTATCGCATATTAGGCTTTGTAGCCCTGCCACTAGTCATTCCGCTTTTCATCGTCATGCGCAAGCGGCCGGAGGACATCGGCCTGCTGCCGGACGGCGACAAGTCTTCACCTCCAGTTCAGACCACTAGTGGCGAGGACTCTGCTCGCAATACCGACTTCGACTGGCGCATGCGCGAAGCCATCGTTCTGCCAACCTTCTGGTTCATCGTGGGGGCTGAGTTTCTGGCGGTGACCACAACGGGAGCAATAGGC
This sequence comes from uncultured Chloroflexota bacterium, assembly GCA_913046025.1. The sequence continues at coordinate 4,425 of CAJWRP010000153.1, read as the reverse complement.
TTCCAGATAGTGCCATTTCTGTCCGATGCGGGGCTGGCTCCCACCGTAGCAGCCAGCGCGCTGTCGATAAGCATCTTCCTTGGGGGACTGTCGGTGCCTATATGGGGTTTCATATCGGACAAATCCTCGGTGAAGCGATTGGCGTTAACCGCGCTTTCGCTGATACTGATGCCCACTGTTATTCTGCTCCTGGTGGATCCTCTGACCTTTGGATTTCCTGTGGTAATGGTCTGGGGAATTCTCGCCGGTGGAATGAATGTGGTGGGCAGCATGATGTTAGGCAACTACTTCGGCCGCACTTCGTTCGGGGCATTGAACGGCCTTACCGGGCCGTTCCGCACGGCGGCCATGGGTCTAGGGCCAAGTCTGGGCGCGCTGTTATTCAATGTCACTGGCGGCTATCAAGCTATCCTCATAACAGCTATCGTCTGTTATGCGGTGGCGATTTTGCTGACCTCCGGAGTGCACTACCCTCGGATTCCGGCAAGAGCATCTACGTCTATTGACCGCTAACACCGTCGTACGTGAACTGCATAACTGCAAATGGTATATATTTGCTATGACACATAAGATTAATAAACAAAACAAAGGAGGTGCCACACATTGGCGAAGGCTAAAAAGAAAGAATTAGGCATAGCCGTAGTTGGGTCGGGACGCATCGGAACGCTACGAGCCAATATGGCCTCACGCCACCCATCAGTGCAGTTCCTGGCCGTGTCTGACATCGATGCTGAGAAGGCGGGACTATTGGGTGAGGCCGTCGGTGCGGATTTGATCTCCAGCAACAACGAGACGATTATCGCCCACCCAGACGTCAACGCTGTGGTGGTATCAACTCCTGAGCACGAGCACCTGAAACCAATTCTGCAGGCCATAGAGCTAGGCAAGCCGGTATTCGTGGAGAAGCCGCTGGCACTCACGCTGGAGGACACCGACATCATAGTCGAGGCTTCCGAGCGCACCGGCGTAGAGGTCCGCGTAGGCTACTCACGCCGCCACGACCGCCGTTGGATGCTGGCCAGGGAGCAGGTAGCCCAGGGCAGGCTAGGTCAGATCCTTGGCATTCAGTCCCGCGTATACAACACCCGCGCCCAGATGGTTGAGATATTTAAGCGGTCTCCGAAAGCGACTCCTGTTCTTGACGCGCTGACCTATTACGTAGACATGGCCTGCTGGTTCCTTGAGGGCAACCGCCCGGTAGAGGTCGTGGCTCGCAGCAAGTCCAAGGTGTTCAAGGACATGGGATTTGACGCCGACGACCTGACTTGGAGCATTATTACTTTCGAGGACGGCGCGTTGGCAAATCTTGGCATCTTCTACGCTCTGCCCTCCAAGTATCCGACTCAAGGGCAGGCAGGCCGCTTCGAGGTTCTGGGCGACAAGGGAGTAATTCTCCTGGACATGGACAACAAGGACAGCTTTATGTACACAGACTATGGTGTGCCGCATGCGTACGTGCCCGACCACCACGTGAACGCCGTATTCCTGCAGAGCAACTCGTCTGGCGACTGGGCCATGGACGACTATTGGGGGCCAATTGCCAATGAGACACGGTCGTGGTTGGACCACCTCGCCACAGGCGCGCCAACAGCGCACACGACAGTCCGGGAAGGTCGTTTGACATTAGAAGTGACTCTGGCTATTGAAGAGTCGGCTCGGACCGGACTGCCGGTGAAGATTTCCGATAGGTAGGGCGCGAAATAACTTCGCGTTTTCGCTTCGTTTTCAAAGCGAGCCGTAGTTAGGAACCTGCCCTTCGACAGGCTCAGGGGAAACGGTGCCGATTTCATCGTGCATCCTCGACAGAGTCGGGACTTGTCGAACCACAGGCGTCGGACAAACTAATCGCATTAATGAAATATCCGTTTTAAAAATACCCACAAGGAATAAAACATGAAAGTAACCGGTATAGAAACCTTCGTTGTTAAAGGCCTTACCAGGCCCTGGCTGTTCTGCGCCATTCACACCGACGAAGGCATCACAGGCTATTCGGAGTTCGGACAGGGCCAGATGGCAAAGGGCATGTGTGGACTGGTGGAAGACCTGTCGGCCCTCATTATCGGCAAGGACCCGCGACCTGTTGAACGGCATTACATCAACATGGCCCGCGCGGTGCAGTCGGCCTACGGCGGGGCGACATGGCAGGCTATGGCAGGCATTGAGTTGGCCCTGTGGGACATCAAAGGCAAGGCTCTGGGCGTGCCGGTGTATGAGCTCGTCGGTGGGCCTACTCGCGATCACCAGAAGGTTTACTGGTCTCACTTCATCTCATATCAGACCAATAACTATAAGGCTCTGGGACGATCTCCCGTGCGCTCTTACGACGACATGCGAGCATTAGTGAAAGAAGCCGTGCAGAGCGGCTACGACAGCTTCAAGACAAACATCCAATTACCGGGTGATCCGTTCAGCGGCCTAAGCCAGGGACGGGAAGGTCCCCACGACCAGACCATTACGAAAGAGATGATAGACGCTGCCTACACGCAGATATCCATTATCCGGGAAGAGGGCGGCGACGGCGTAAACATCGCGTTAGACGTGAACCAGCACTTCAAGGCAGACGCGCACATCCGTCTAGCGCAGGCACTGGAGCCGCTAAAGCTAATGTGGATGGAGCTGGACAACCTGGACGCCGAGAGTTGCCGCATGCTGAAGGACGCCACGCGTACCCCTATCTGCACCGGCGAGCAGAAGCTAGGCCCTCTGAACTACTACCCGCTGCTTGAGCGCAGGGCAATGGATGTGATGAAGCTTGACCTCCAATGGCAGGGCTTCATTCCAGCTCGCAGAGCAGCCGCCATGGCGGAGCACTTCGAGGTAAACATTGCGCCGCATAATTACAATACGCATATGTCGATGTTCCAGACCATGAACCTCTGTGCATCAGTAACAAACGTGAAGATCAGCGAGAGCGATCCTGTTCAGGCGCCGTGGCGAGATGAGCTGGTGACCGTGCTGCCAGAGATCAACAACGGCATGGTAACCATTCCCAAAGGCCCGGGCTGGGGCACCGAGTTAAAAGAGGAAGCGCTAAAGAAGTACGCTTTTAAAGGGTAGGTCCTAAGGATTCAATTCTTGTGACTTAAGAAACAAGCCCCTTCAGCAGTTTTTTGAGCTGCAGATTTTCGTCTAGAGCGGCCCACAGCTTGTCAATATCCTCTGTCGCTATAACCATTGGCGAGCGCATGAACCTAACTCGAAGGCTGCACTGGCAGAACCGAATACCGGTCTTGCCCGCCTCTATACTTTCGGGGTAATGAAGTAGCTGATTTGTCGATATGTCGAAGAGGAGGCTCTATACGAGCCTCCTCTTCGACATATCCGCTGCCCCAGTGGTAGTTGAATACTTTCTTCTTCTCTTCCAACGGCCACTCTCCCAATGATGTTTCTAGTCTCGATACTTATCCGGCGTCAGAAGTTCCATAAACTCGATACGCTGGCTTTCGATTAACTCGCGAACCTTGGGGCCGAACTCCAGCGCTGCGGCAGGAAGATTGTTGTCCCCGCGGTAAGGAGATTCGATCTTTTCGTCGGTCCACTCCAAGCAGACCGTCTCCTGCTCACCGGGCATGGTAGCGCCGTTAAATGACACTCGAAACTCGCCGCGCTGGCCGGCGTCATGGTAAATCTGGGCCTGCTTCTGCACCAGAGTAGCGACACGAATTGCCTGCCCAGGTTTAGTCTTGTAAATCCTTCGAATCAGATACATTTTTTGAGTCCTCCTGCCTTTCGCCTATAAATTTACTCTGCCTGTTCCTGGTTCAATACTAAATCAGCGTCAGGCGTTCGCGGACTTCGATGTTGACGATATTCTCCGGCATCTTGCCCTCTAGGATGAGCGCCACTTCACTGCCGTAGCGACGAGGCCTGATGCGCATGGATTCTTCGGAATAGTGGCCTGCGTGAGGGGACAGAACCACGTTCTTCATCTTCAAAAGAGGGTTGTCAGCGTCTGGGGGTTCCTTCTCCAGCACATCCAGGCCAGCTCCAGCTATCCAGCCTTCTTGCAGGGCCTTGATGACGGCGGCCTCTTCCACAACTGGCCCACGCGAGGTATTAATGAGGTAGGCTGTTGGCTTCATCAACTTAAGAACATCCTCGTTGACAATATGTCGAGTCTCATCAGTGAGCGGCGTGTGGCAGGAGATGTAGTCAGACCTCTTGAACAGGTCGTCAAGGGTCACTTGCTCAACGCCCAGTTGCTGAAACACGTCGTCTGGCTGGTACGGGTCGTGGGCGATTACATTAAACTCGAAGCCACTGGCGCGCTGTGCGAAGGCACTGCCTATACGACCCAAACCCAGTATGCCTACGGTCTCGCCAAAAAGCGGACCTTCGTTATAAGGGGGAGTTGGAGACCATTGGCCGGACTTAATGTCGGCGTCTAGCTCCACTACCTTGCGGTTGCAGGCCATCAGCAGTGCC
>CAJWRP010000152.1 GCA_913046025.1 uncultured Chloroflexota bacterium | reverse complement strand
GGTTCTCACGACAAAACTTTCGAAATCTCTTCAGACGGAACTGTACAGGTGGTAGATAATGAAGGTAAAGTACTTATTGAACACGAAGTGGAAGCTGGAGATATTTGGAGAATGTGCCAAGTAAAAGATGCGCCTATCCAAGACTGGGTAAAACTAGGTGTTAATCGGGCCAGGGCCACTGGCTCTCCAGCCATAATTTGGTTGAACCCGGACCGAGCTCACGACTCTGAACTTATCAAGAAGGTAGACCAGTACCTGCCCACCCACAATACTTCTGGTTTGGAAATACGCACCATGTCTCCCATCGACGCGATGGATTTCACGATGGCACGAAGCCGAGCTGGTCAGGACACGATTTCCGTGACTGGCAACATCCTGCGTGACTATCTAACTGATCTCTTCCCGATCCTGGAACTTGGCACCAGCGCCAAGATGCTTTCTGTAGTGCCCCTGCTCCAGGGTGGCGGGATGTTCGAGACGGGCGCTGGTGGATCGGCTCCCCGGCATGTGCAGCAGTTCTTGGAGGAGGGCCACTTGCGGTGGGATTCCCTTGGTGAATTCTGTGCTATAGTCGCTTCATTCGAGCATTTCGGCCAGGTGCATAAGAATGACAAAGCCAAGCTCTTGTCTGAGACGCTGGACGAAGCGATCGGCCAGTATTTGGAAAACAACCGCTCGCCATCGCGCCGGGTGAACGAACTGGACACCCGAGGAAGTCATTTCTACCTCGCCCTGTACTGGGCAGAAGCCCTGGCCAAACAGACGCAAGACCAGGAGCTTCAAGCTCATTTTAGTACCGTAGCTCAGGAGATGGCAGCCAAGGAAGACAAGATCGTTCAGGAACTAATCGACGCTCAAGGACAGCCAGTAGATATCGGCGGTTATTACCATCCCAACTATGAGATGGCCTCCACAGCCATGCGTCCCAGCGCTACTCTGAACGCGATCATAGACGCGATTTAGTAAACAGCCGACTGGTTGAGACTCGGTGCCCGGCCAGTCGGCAAAGCTCGTGAGCTTATCGCCCGAGTCACTTCAACGATTGCAAGCAGCGCGACTCAATAGGAACCACGCCAATAGGTAACGACCTGTCTGAGGCAAAGGCCCACTGACTCAGGTCCCCCTCAACCTACTGCCTGTTCCAACACCTCGCACCGAGAATCCATAGACTATTAATCACAGCACTCAACCGATTGAAATGATTGAAATGATCACTTAACCCCAGCGTGATTCCACAGGGGTTCAGTGATCGAAATTTCAAAGCGACTCTAGGATGCCTTGAAAGGTCTTGAAGACCGGGCAATTGAATTTCCTGCGGCCATCGTAGGCGCCATCGTAGTAACCGCTGCTTTCTTCCTACTGACGGTCTACCGACTCAGGAAAATGGATGTGCCATAAGCATAAATGTAGTCGCGATCCATAGCAGCGAATCCCGACATGCCAAACTTCGCAGCAGTTATGCTCACTCTGGTAACTACGCTGGGCTTCTCTCATCAACCATCAAAGGACACCCTCAAAACATTCCCGTCCATTAAGTCAGGGATGAACAGCCTGCCATCGCCGTACACAACCAGGCTGATTGCCCTGATTTCTCCTTGCCTCCATTCGCCCTGTACGGTGCCCACCTGAAATAAGGTTTCCAAGTCTTACCGGAGGCCTTTGCTAGTCCCAAAATCACCCACTAGGGTCGTCTATAGACCCTCTTTGCTGCCGTCTTTGCCCATATTTTAGCAGGACTGTATAATGCGGCCCGTGGTGAGATCAAGGCTAATGCCCTTATTCTGCAGCAGCAGAAAGTTCTATCAAATCCTAAATATAGCGCCTATCGAGAGGGTCTAACGGGAGTTGCTTTGCACCTGACGTGATCATTTTGCGCATCCTTTTGGTCTTAACTTAACAAGACTTAAACATAAAAAATGAAGTGCTTAGTCTCTTAGTCTAAGGAGAATCTATGAAATATGATGTAGTTATTGTCGGCGGAGGCGCCGCAGGGTCTGTACTTGCAAGCAGATTGACCGAAGACGCTAACACCTCCGTCCTGTTGCTGGAAGCGGGGACAGATTACCCTGATCCCGCCAACCTACCTGACGAAATAAAGTTCGGCCACACCAGATTTGCAGAGGCCGAAGATTCGGAACACAACTGGGCACTCAGGGCAACGATTACTGAGGAGCAAGGCGAAATCCACGTGGCCCAGGGCAAGGTGATCGGCGGAGGGTCATCCATCAACGGCCAGGCGATGCAAAGAGGTTTCCCAGAGGATTTCGATTTCTGGTCTTCACTGGGAAATGATGAATGGTCCTACGACAAGGTGCTGCCTTACTTTAGGAAGTCCGAACATGATCTGGACATTCGTGACGACTTCCATGGCTCAGATGGGCCTTTGCCTATTAGGCGACGTCAGAATAGCCCTTGGCCTGATATCCAGAAGGCCTTCCATACAGCATGCGTGCAGGCAGGCTATGGAACCACCGAGGACACAAACGGTGGCAATCCTGCCGGTCTTGGTGTCGCCCCTTCTAACAATATTGACGGCAAGAGAATCAGCACTGCGATTGCCCACCTTAATCCGGCCCGTCACCGTCTCAACCTCACGGTCAGAGGCCGGGTTTTCGCCAGGAAAATCATAATAAAGAACTTGAAAGCTATCGGCGTTGAGGTCGAAAGCGGCGGTGAGGTCTTCACTATCTATGCAGATCGTGTCGTTCTGAGCGCAGGGGCAATCAAGTCACCTCAACTGTTGATGCTCTCCGGCATTGGCCCGGAAGACCAGTTGAAGCAGTTTGAAATACCAGTAGTTCATGCTGCACCTGGCGTGGGGCAGAGCCTGTGGAACCACCTCAGCGCACAGGTCTCCTTCAAGGTCAAGGATGGCGTGACTCTTGCAGCCGATGTCGATGCCGTGCACTTCAGTCTGCATCACTCTTCGCAAGGAGCCACAGAAGGCAACGACATGGTTCTGAGAACTAGCACTGTCGTTGATGAAAGACAGGAGCGCGTTCCCGGCCTACGCACCTCCTATCTGGGCGGCGGTGTATCGCCAGAACAGATGGCTCGAATATCATGCACCCTAGGTCTGCCTGAAGGCTCAGGCTACGTTAAATTAGCCTCCTCAGACCCCAGCGTGCAGCCTCATTTCAACTATGATTTCCTCCATCACCCGGACGATATTCGACGGGTCAGAGAGGCCGTGCGGCTGGCGTCCACACTCCTGGAGTCTGATTCCTACAAAGATGTAGTCGACTTCAGAGTCAATCCAACGGATGAGGTTCTGGCCAGTGACGACGCATTGGACCTCTGGGTACGCCAGACGGTAGGAACAGCCAGACACGTGTCCGGCACCTGCAAGATGGGACCAGACTCGGACCCATTGGCGGTGGTTGATCAGTTCTGCAAAATCAAAGGAGTCCAAGGCCTGTGGGTCGCAGACGCTTCGGTCATGCCACGCATTCCCAGGTCTGGTGGAACCCATGCCACCGTTGTCATGATAGCTGAGCGGGTCGTCGACTGGATTGCGAAAGGCTAATCTAGCACAACGATCTTTCTACGCCGTATGGCGGATGACAATAACCCTCCGTCATTGCAGTTAATTTCCCATCCCAGATCTGCGACCAATCATTCGTTATTGATAAACATGAGTCGTGCTAGGTGGCCAGGGTGATTTTGCATTACCCAAAGTACTGTAGTCAGCTAATATAGCTGGCATGAATTCGGTTATTATCATAGCGACCAGATCATCTACCTCGTAAACAAAACTCATCTGCAAAGAGACCAGCAATTACAGAAGCGCCCTGTGAAAGGCACCGATGATACCCTGGAAGTTACTTGATGCGGCGCAGGCGCCGGGAGACGGGGAAGAGCTAACGCTGTATCAGCGAGACGATGAGTTCACAATCAACGCGGGAACTTACGAGCTCATGAACAGTAGAATTCATGGGTCAGAGGACGCCTTGGCTGACATGACCTGCGGGAAACTTACCTGTCATCCAAAGGCCAGAGTACTTATTGGCGGCCTTGGTATGGGGTTCACCTTACGAGCTGCCTTAGATGGACTTGGTGCTGATGCCCAGGTGACAGTCGCTGAACTGGTCCCTGCGGTCGTCAAATGGAATCAGACCTTCCTGGCTGATCTCGCTGGTAATCCTCTCGCCGACGAACGGGTGATTATTGAAGAAACCGACGTTGGTCGGCTGATCAGGAAGGCCAAGCGGCATTACAACGCCATTCTGCTGGATGTCGACAATGGCCCACAAGCGCTTACCACCAGAAACAACGATTGGCTTTATAGTCCCAGAGGTCTGGACGCAGCCTTCGATGCGTTGCAACCAGGTGGTGTATTGGCCATCTGGTCTCCCGGTCCCGATGCAGGTTTTTCAAAAAGGTTGAGCGAATCCGGCTTCGACATCGATGAGATAAAGGTCCCGGCACGGGGCAAGGGTGAGGTCAAGAGGGGTGGATATCACTACATCTGGACGGCCATGCGCGGCTGATGTCCAGGCAATTATCGGCAAACAACTCTAGCGCAAATGCCTAAGCGCAGGCGGTCTCAGCAAAGCCAATCAGCAGTTCCTGGTCCTCTTCAGCCAGTCCGTCCAATGCAATCCGTATGGGAGACACACCGAACAGAGTCGGTATAAATGTGCAGGCGGACAGATAGGAACCAGACAACGTTGGATGACTGCCATCATTATCATGCAATACCGGCTCGGTATGTTTGGCCAGCATCAGTTCCCAGGCAACACCCGCAGGGACGACTATGACTCCCAATTCCTTGCCGATTTCGTTGTAGGCTTCAGTAAGCAGCGTCTGATTATCAGGCTCTTCCTTTTTCGCCCATGTCATGTAGAGAGCTAGCTTCGCTCCAGTATCAGCCGCTGCGGAAACGTACTCCCGCACATTTCCGTGGAAGCGCTTTCGGTTCTTAACAGGCAGCGTACTCTGCTCCTGCAGAACAACAAAGTCCCACACAGCTCCCCTTATCTTGTCCGTAGCTCCTGCGTTGAAATGCCGTCGCAATGAGGCTCCTCCAGCAGATATGAGTTCGTGTTCAATCGTAATGGACTGACCCTCGCCCATCTGATTTACGATGCCGGGGAGATCGTTTCGAGCCGTAAAGCTGTTCCCGATATAGAGAATTCGCACGGTGTGTTCAGACATCAACCTCGCCTCAAACAATCTGTGTGCCTTTGCATCTTCGCTTTTGATTAAAGCATAACCGGAATTCGACAACTTGCGGAATCTTGTGCCTTGCCTAAAGGGTGCCATTGTAAATATAAATACATGAACCAATGCAAACGTAAAGTCTAGGAGACCAAAGCCATGCCCTACTTATAGCGTCAAGTGCCTTACCAACCTTCAGGCTGGGAACCGACTGCGTCTTGCCTGCGTTATGGAGCATCACCAGGGTATCACTTACATACTTCTACATAGGTATGTCACGCATTACGCTTACACCTTTCGGAAGATCCATGGCGACTATTGTGATCTTGAGCGCTGCCTCGGCGCAAGACCTTGCACGTGTTGACCAAAAAGGCGTCCGGCTCTTTATATGTGGATGTCCACGCGTCCTCCACAAGAAAGTTCTGCCCGCCTGAAGCGGCACGTAAAGATCTGACAAGGCATTCTGAATCGCCTGGCCTCATGGGGTTAAAACCACTCGCATGACCCCTTCTTTACGGCTGGCCGCCAGTTCGAATCCTTCAGCAGCTTGAGCCAGGGAAAGATGGTCCGTGATTAGATCATTTATCTGCAATTGGCCGCTTTTCACATGGCTGATAGCCTGTGGATACTGACCAGCGCCTCCACGTGTGCCAATAATGGATACCTCTTTGCCATAAAAGACCTGTGCCGGGAACGCGTCTATGGTCCCGTTGTAAAGCGAAAACGTAACCACGCGGCCTCCTGTGCCCACTACCTCCAACGCCTGGAAAATGGCCTCCTGACTGCCAGACGCCTCGAAAACGAGATCAAAGCCTTGGCCATCTGTTAACAACCTGGCCTGTTCAGCCCAGTCACTGGTCCTGACATTACACGCGAAGATAAAGCCGCCAAAAAACAAATCGCTCCGCCCCTTCCGACCGCCGATTCCGACGTGCTGGATGAACTCCGCAACATGTTGGATATCGAAACAAGC
>CAJWRP010000151.1 GCA_913046025.1 uncultured Chloroflexota bacterium | reverse complement strand
CACCCCCGATACGATCACAGAGAAGCTAATGGCCGTTCAGGAGCAGTATCCAGGTCTTGAAGAGATCAATATTGGTCTGCCGGTCGGCACGCCTCAGAGCGCCATTATTGAACAGCTAGAGCAGTTTTCCGAGGACATTATGCCCGCTTTCAAGAGCCAGGCTGCAGAGCCTGTCACGGCGGATGATTAGCCCTCGAATCTAGTTTCCCACCACATGTAATACCTGGAAGGGGGAAGTTCACTGGACAGCCAGAGGTCTCTGGTGCTGGTGAACTCGCCTTCCACTCTTATCCTGAAGTCATCCAGGTCGCCATCGTTAAAGAGAAGCAGGTCGGCAGCCGGCTCTCGCTCTTGCCAGCTTCGCTGGCTAGCCAGCCTCTGTTTGGCGTCCCCTTCGCTCATCTGATTGCGTTTCATCAGCCTATTGAGTGCCAGATCGTCCTCGCAGGCGAATAGCCAGACGTGGTGACACCATTGGCCGTACCCTGCTTCGATGAGATTGACGGCTTCCAGCAGCGCCACGTCGTTCTGGCCAAGTGTCGCGTTCCAGTCGTCGGTGACGGCCTTCACCGCCACTGAAATATCACCAATGGCCGAAGTTAGTTTTCGCATCTCGTCTGGCTTGCCAAAGACTTTGGAACCCAACACCTTTCGATCGATGTAGCCGTCCTCGCCTATGACCTCTTTGCCGAAGACGTTGATGATTCTATCGAAGGCCGGTTTACCGGGGTCGTACAGCCGGTGCACAAGCTTGTCGGCGTCACAATGCACTGCCCCCAAAGCAGTTATCGTTTCGCAAGCGACGCTCTTGCCTGTAGCTATGGAACCAGTGATGCCTATGATTAGCGGCATGGATTCTTACTCTTTAGAAATTCTTGTTGATCTTGAACTGGATAATACATTGGAGGGAATTTGCTGCCAAGTCCGCTGGCTACGTTAGAATAGCGGCTGTCGAAACTAAGGGAAATTGCTGAGGACAAATGCAAATTAGCTCAAAAGACCTGTATCGCTTTAAACTTGATGGGCCGCTGGGAGAGGGCGCTGATCTTGAGGTTTTCGCTGCCACGGATACGCAGACTGGTTCGGCTGTAGTGATAAAGCGTCCACATCCGACGCTGCTGGCACGTGGACTGCAGCGAACCGTGGAGCGACGCACGGCGGCGGCTATTGTTATCAAAGTGCGGCTAGGTGAGGCCTTGCATCACGTAGCTCCAATGTTGGCCTATACGGAACAGGAGTCACATGCCGACTATTTCGGTGACGGCATAGAGGAGCCGTACACGGTAGTTGTTGATACCAGGGCAGTGGGTATACCGCTGGTGGGGAGTGCCTTGGACGGGATCAAGCGTCAGCCAATCGGCCTTCCCCAAAATCTCTTCGCCCTGCATCCGGTGAACGTTCATCCAGCAAAAAAGGCCTTCACCATCGCAGGAGAGGTATTAGGGGTGGCAGAGGCCTTTTTTTCGCAGGATGTAGTGCTGCTGGACTTGAGACCTCAGAACGTTTACTTCGACCCTGCAAAGGCCGAGATCACCGTGATAGACGTAGGCAATATTACCCATCCCAGGGAGGCTACGGGACGCCATGCCGCCTTGGACATGCACGACTTCTATTTGGAATTGCTGAAGTGGTATGTGCCATCTGCGCCACCCCCTCAGGACGCCAAAGCCTACGCCAGGCTGCATGGAATGGATGCGGTAACCCAGTTCAACAGCGATCTGGACTCACTGGCCAGGTCGTTCGGCTCTAAATTCTCAAATGCCGATGCCGGGGGCGCGATATCGATGCTTGAGCAGATCAGGTCCCGCTCGTATCAGGGTACTAGCGAATTTCGCACGGACCTGGAAGAGCTGATGCGGGATTTGTCGGATGAGTATGAGAAGCACGCCGGCACGCCAATGTTAGACGTTTGGCGGGATGCGGCCAGCATGATGTCCGCCCCTCACTGGAGCAAGTTCATGTACTCCTCGGAAGATATGTCTCCGTACCTGCAAGGTTAGTTACCATGACGTGGCATTATTCTAATCATCAACTTCCTTTTCTCTTGTCTCTAAGTCATTATCAGCTTTCGTTAAATGGATCTGCATGTTTTGTTCAGTAAGCTGAAGAAAATTTGAGTTATTTTTTCCAAGGCTTCGGTCGCCAACGCAGAAAAAGCATTGGCCATATTTACTTGATTCGTATCGTTCTTAAATGTGATTCCTTTAAGGGATTGCCATGAGCTAAATCCCCCTTAATTTTACCGAATACAATGCCTGTCCCTAACCAACTAATAAATCCTGTATCTATTTACCCTGAATTATCCTGTTATATGAAGAATGTCACATAACGTCATTATCCTCTGTGCATGCCCCGGCGCCGGTTACGCAGGAACGAAAATATCCTCCGGCAGAAAGGCCGAGATGGTCACATTGGGCAGGTCGACGATATTGCTTACTTTGAGATCGACAGCAACGCTGCAGATGACGTATGCCTGCTCACGACTGAACCCTCGCTCTCCCAGCAGCTGAAGCATGTTGATGATGGCGTTGCGGGCCGCCAGCGTTAGGTTTTCGCCCTCATTTACGCCGTCGTCTCTTATAGGCATGCCCATAGTGGCTATGAAGTTTCTGGGAGCGGCCCACTCGGGGGGCAGAAAGTAACCTCGGTGAGAGAAGCGCGGAAATTTGATGCCCTTGCTGGCCGCCTCGCCCTTATGCAACTTGAACTTGACCGTGCAGGTCGCGCCCATCTCGATGGCTGTGATGCAGCACTCGGAATCGCCTTGTGCGAAGTGAGCGTCTCCTGCTGAGTACAGTGCTCCGTCAACTCCAACAGGCACGAAGAGCCGAGATCCCGTGGTGAGCTGCTTTATGTCGGCGTTGCCGCAATTCTCTCGAGGAGGAAGCGTCCGTAGCCCTTGGCTGGCGATAGGTTCCGCATAAGGAATTGCGTCTTCTGGGTCTGGCGGAGCTGCTATGCCGCCGTCTTCAGCGACCTTGGCCTCTCGCAGTTGCCACTCCTCCATCTGCTGGTGAGACGGTGCCAGACCAGCGGTGCCCATAAACGAGCCGTTTGGTATTCGTACGCCGGGAATCTGGGACGATGTTGCCCAGCCGTCCTCTATATTCCAATGGGCAATGTATGCTTCCGTGAAAAGGTCTCTCAGGAAGCCTGAGCCCGGTCGAATGCGGGTCCAGCCATAAGGCTGCGGTGTGATATCGATGTATTCGATCTCCAGAAGGTCGCCGGGTGCGGCCCCCTTGATATAAACCGGACCTGTGAGAGGGTGGGCTACTTTGCGGTCCAGGCCTTCCAGGTCTGCTGGCACCATGCCGGGCTTAATCTGGCTGTCTGAAGCGTCTCGAGTATCCAGAAGAACCTCTTCACCTGGCTCTACCCCTATCACTGGTGTGATGTCTGGGTGCCAGCGATTGTGGCCCTTTTCGGGCTCGTCCTTCAGTCGCTTAGAGCGGTCAATCGTTATGCTTTTCATAAAGAAGCCCTTCGCTTATGTGCGTTTATTCGAAATATGAGTCAGCAGAGTCTTTAGGCTTGTACCCCAGTACTTCTCTGGTGTGACTGAGGTCACGGTAACCGTACTTGTTGTCGGATGTGGCCAGAAATACGTCGTACATCAGGTCGTCGGGTGCTTCAATGCACTTGTAAAGCACCTGAGTTACATCGTCATGGCTGAGGTAGGTCGTTCGCTCCCGTATTGCCGGCGGAACGTTGTCCTTCTCCACCGAGCCGATGCGCACGCACAGGAACGACATGCCGTAGGCGTCTGAATAGTGGCTAGCCAGCGCCTCGCCAAAAATCTTAGCTGCGCCGTAGATTCCCACGGGCTTGACCATCTTGGGAGTTATCAGCGGAACTTCGCCTTTTATATCGTTGTATCGGCCCTCCACCAAGGCCTTGTAAGGCTCAATTTTTTCGTAGCCACGAATAGTATTTCCACTGCTAGCGTAGATCACGCGCTTGGTGCCTGCCAGTCTGGCTGCTTCGAACACATTGTAGGTGCCAACGATATTTCCGTTAAGCTGTCCAGGCCAGTCGTCGCTGCCCAGGTACGCTGCTAGGTGAACGACCACGTCCTGACCTCGGAAAGCGTCCTTAATCGCTTCAAAGTCGGAGATGTCTGCTTGAACGCAGTTGACTCCCTCGACTTTGCTTCTGTTTAAGGCCGTAAGCTCGTAACCACCCTCCTTCTGAAGGTGGGCTCCCAGTAGGCCTCCGATGAGGCCACTCATTCCGGTAATCAATACCTTTTTCATTAACGCTCCCCATATCAGATATCGACTGTATTTATAGCACGTTTGTTCCCAGGATAAAATACATGTGGACTTGGTAATTGGCGCACAAGGAGCACGGGCGTGTTTCTATAGCGGTCTAGATGAGCGGGCTAACTGATGCCTGAAATAAGAGAGGACTGAAAATTACTATTGCTTTACTGTGTAGCGGAGTGGGATATGAAATGCCTCTCAGGTGACTTTGGCCCTCATGTTGAGAAAACCATACTTCTAAAAGGCAATTAAACTCGGTATGTTTTGGATAAAACTTGAGTACAGACTTTAATTAGTTCTGCATGTCGACTGCCATTGGCATGTCCGGATCATTCAGACCTGGATGATCGTTCGCTACCTCGGAGATGCCGGCTAGAGGGAGCTTGATGGTTACTGTCGCGCCTTTGCCTTCAGCGCTGTCAACAGTAATTTTGCCGTCGCGACGTTTGACATCATGGTCGTGCTGCACGCTGCCGGTGACCATCTCGGCGTCGTGACCGAAGCTCGCCTCAGCAGAGGGAATCTGGGAGATCCTCGCGAAGGACGTGCCAACTAGGACCAGCGCCATGGCACCGGCCATTACCGTAATCTTTGCCTTTTTCAACCACTGTGTCATATCTATCCTCCTCCTAATTTACTCGCCCCGTAGATCGGGACGGCAATTGGAAACTTGTTGTTTGTGCTTTAACACCGGCAACTGAGCCGGTGTTAAAATTTCGTTCCGGGTAAAGTACCAGCCCGTTCGTGTGCAAAGTGTGTGCGGGAGGTTTGTGAACAGCGCGTAAATGGGGTGGTATATACCTCAAGCTGTAGTCTCCTATATGTACCTAACCTAATGCTGATGCATTGTCTTGCGTTTCAGCTTGTCCTTCTAATACCGTACTTCACAAAAAACGCCCGTGCGTTGGCCAATGGAATGGGGCTGGTGTAAAGTCAGAAAGTTCTCCTACAGATGCTTCGCAGACCTCATTTGAGAGCCCATTAGGATCCACCTTGGCTGTCAAGTTACTGGGAGAACAGCGGGGGACGTGCACTGCTATTGACTTGGGAGCACGAGGCTGCATACTACTTCAGACTAGGCGGCTTGCAGGACTATGGGCCGCCGCTGAGGCTCTTGCCCACATAGTTAATACGATTCAGAGGAAGTAGTATGCCTGGACCATTGGATGGCGTTAGGGTGCTTGAGTTCACGGAAATTATCGCTGGCCCCTTTAGCGGGATGCTTCTGAGCGACATGGGGGCAGACGTAATTAAGGTGGAGCCACCTTGGGGCGAGCCGTGGAGGTTTGCACAGCCATTCATGCCTAACGAGAGCAAGACTTTCATGGGCCTTAATAGAGGGAAAAAAAGCCTCACTTTAGACCTGACCAAGGTGGAGGCTAGGGATATCGTCTACAAGATGATTCCCGATATGGATGTTGTCATAGTCAATTCCCGACCCGACGTGCCCTACAACCTGGGAATCGACTTCGAGACGCTTTCTGCGATCAACTCTCGCCTTATTTACTGCGAAAACACCGCCTTCGGCAGGCAGGGGCCTCATAGTACTCGACCTGGCTATGATATTATCGCCCAGGCCATGACAGGACTGATGGCCGCGGAGGATAAGATCACCAAAGGAGTCCCGCAGCAGGTGCAATCCAGTCCCCTTGCCGACTTTTCCACAGGCATAACTATGGCCTGGTCCGTCTGCGCTGCCCTCTACAGTCGAGAACGGACTGGTAAAGGCCAGAAGATCGAGACTACTCTGTTGGGTACAGCCTTGGCACTGCAGACCATGCGCTTTATGCAGGTTGAAGTGGTGGACAAAGAACGAACCAGAGAATTCTTGGAATCTCTGGCGCTGCTAAGAGAAGCCGGAACTCCCTATGAGAGGATTCAAGAGCACTACCTGGATA
>CAJWRP010000150.1 GCA_913046025.1 uncultured Chloroflexota bacterium | reverse complement strand
CGCATGAGTACTGGTGTACGTTGTCGCCTGCCTCCAGCCTTCTTATCTTGCGCCGCAGTTCATGTCGATTTTTCTTGCGCATACCCGCCTGGTATTCGTCCCAGGTAGGCGTCAACACAGCGAAGGGGGAGACATCCTCCTCCACAATTTCGGTCTTGAACCCCTTCTGATCGGCCAGGGTTTTCAATCGCTCCAGAGCCACGGAACTCTCCCGCAGCGACTTGAGCTCGAAGGTGTGCCAGTCCATCTCGATAATGTACTCGCATAGCACGTTATAAAAATCTACCTCTTTGCCAATTTTGACTAAGAAGTCGTGGTAATCAAAAAGGTCCGTGTCGCCGAGAAAGGACAACACGCCGTCTGTGAGCATTAGTGGGGCAATGCCGATTAGCTCTTTGTCCTGCCTAACAGACAGTATGTGAAGGTTGGCATCTTGGCCAAAATGCTCCCACCAGAGCTTTTGCCACAAGGGTGTGATGAAGATCGTGTTAGCGGCAGTCTGCGGTAAGAGCTGCTGCCACTCAGTTTCTAGGCTTTCAAAATTCTCAACCTGAACGGACAGGGGCATTACTGAATCCCCTTAATCAGATCAAAGAACTCTTGTCGATCTGCTGCTTTGGTCCTCAGCCTACCTCTGGCGGACGAAGTAACAATACGGCTGCCAGGCTTGCTGACGCCTCTCAGCGACATGCACATATGCTCAGCGCTTATTACCACCGCGACGCCATCGGGCTCAAGGGTCTTGTTCAGGGCCTCCACCAGCTGATCGGTGAGGCGTTCCTGAATCTGAGGTCGCCTGGCGAGAATCTCCAATGCACGGGCAAGCTTCGATGCGCCCACAACGCGCCCATTCGGAATATAACCAATGTGCGCAGAACCGTAGAAGGGAAGGAAATGATGCTCACATATGGAAAAGAAGGGTATGTCGCGCAAGACCACCAGTTCTTGGTGACCTTCCTCGAACCCCGTTGCCAGGACATCTGCCGGATCTTCATCCAGGCCTGAGAAGAATTCTGTGTACATTTCGGCGACTCGCCGAGGGGTATCTTGCAGTCCTTCCCGGTTTGGATCATCACCCAGGGCCTCGATTATCGAGGAGACTGCGCTTTTAATCTTGTCCTTGTCTATCAACTATCGTAACTCCAAGGCGCGCTCCACTGCTTCAAGTTGTGGTGGAAATTCATCCATAAAGACTGGCTCCATGGAGCTTGCCAGGTCTGGGTCTTTTAGACCTGTACCTGTCAGAACGCAGACTATTTTGCTGTCCTCGAAATGCACTCCGTTTCGAGATAGTTTAATGAGACCTGCCACGGAGGCTGCAGAGGCCGGCTCGCAGAATATGCCCTCTTTCCTGGCAAGGTACTGATACGCTTCCATAATTTCGTCGTCTGTGACCGAATCGATAGTGCCTTTAGACTCATCTCTGGCCCTAACGGCGCTGTCCCAACTGGCTGGGTTGCCAACCCTGATGGCCGAAGCGATGGTCTCTGGTTTTTCTATTGGTTCGCCCTTAACAATTGCGGCTGCTCCCTCTGCCTGGAACCCCATCATCTTGGGAAGAGTAGCCGTCCACTCCATCTCACGAGCCTCAACAAAACCTCGCCAATAGGCAGTGATGTTACCGGCGTTCCCTACAGGGATGCAAAGGTAATCGGGAGCCGTTCCAAGGTCTTCTATGATCTCGAACGACGCCGTCTTCTGTCCCTCAATTCGATTAGGGTTCAGGGAATTGACAAGAATAATGGGGTGCTTTGCCGAGAGTTCACGTACAACTTTAAGCGCGTCGTCGAAGTTGCCGTCGATGAGGACTATGCGGGCACCGTAGGTTATAGCCTGGGCTAGCTTGCCCCGAGCGATGTTGTTCTTGGGTACAAACACAGTGGTCTGTAGGCCACAATAGGCACCGTATGCGGCGGCTGATGCACTGGTATTACCGGTCGAGGCACAGACGATGCTCTCGCCACCCTCTTCCATGGCCTTGGCCACTGCCAGCACCATACCACGATCTTTGAAAGAGCCTGAAGGGTTACAGCCCTCCAGTTTGAAGTACAGTTCGTTACAGCCGACCTCTTGCGAGATGGTCTTGGACTTTACAAGAGGGGTGTCACCTTCACCAAGGGTGAGGATAGGCGTCTTATCTGTCACAGGGAGGTAGCTTTTGTAGCGCTCCAGAACTCCTCTAATCATCTCGCTCCGTAATGCGGAAGTCCGCTGTGGCCCAGTCTATGCCATTCCCACCCAGGCCCACTGATACCTTTTGATGCTTGCCGATGTCGGCGTGTGCTAGGAAGGCTACATGACCCAAGAAAACGGCTGAGTCCGGACGCAAGTACAGACGCAACAGTATGCCTCTGCAATGCACATCAAAGGGCCGCGAGGCCCCAGCGCGCCACCGTTTTCCTTGAGATAATATGTATTTTTCGTTTGCACCATAATAGGATACTTCAGTTTGGCCTTTCAGTCCAACATTCAGGAGGATTATTTAACGGATATCTCTATCGCGCTTTAGGCCATTAAGCACGAATGTTGGCCGAAGCGACATAGTCTGCTCGGTGTGAGCACTCTACTGATGATCAACACCGAACACATTACCTCAAATTTATCACGTCAAGCACATATCCATGCGCTTGAAGCCCGGCCTTTCAGGGAATACAATGGGGAGGTACTAAGAAAGCGTTGGCGTCGCAGGCGTCCTTCGTCTCCGAGCCAATGACATTTGCTCAGGAGGTAGTAATCATGGACTTGCGTATATTCACCAGGAACATCGAACTGAACTCCGAGGCCGAAGAGTACATCGACAAGAAGCTCGTCCGCCTGGACAGGCACTTGCAGGGCAGTACTGATGCCAAACTGGAGCTCTCCCGCACCTCTGTTCAATCCGAAGCCGACAAAATAGTCGCGCAGATGACTATATCGGTTGCAGGCAGCACGCTCCGAGGTCAGGAGGCAGGACCAAACCTGTTTACGGCCATCGATGCCGTGACCGACGTCATGGACCGCCAGATTCGCAAATACAAGACTCGTGCCTTCAAGTCCCAAAGAAAAGGGTCGGCCAGGACTCAAGAACAGGGCGCCTCGCTTCCCGATTTGTCAGAGGACGCCATAGTCTCCCAATTTGGGCAGGTGGCCAGGCCCAAGCGATTTCCCATGAAACCTATGACCATTGAAGAGGCCATTATTGAAATGGAGCTTCTGGACCATGACTTCTTCCTGTTCCAGAACATCGAAACAGAGGGTTACAACGTCATTTACAAGCGCACCGACGGCGACTATGGCCTTATAGAGCCCGAGGCCGCCTGATTATTACGGCCCTTCTCCAGGATTGACGCTCAGGCTCCTGTATGGTCTGACCGTCTTTGTCCGTGCGCACCAAACATGAGCCTGAGTTTAAGATGGCCTGGTTAGTTTGGCCTTTATCTAAATCGATTTTTGGCAACCGATCAATGGAGCAAGAATATGAGCGCACTGATGGACCAGGATCCCGAGATAGGGAAGGCCATTCAAGACGAAATCAACCGCCAGCGCAGTACGATCAATCTGATCGCCTCTGAGAATTACGCTAGTAACGCTGTGCTGGAAGCCCAGGGCAGCGTGATGACCAATAAATACGCCGAGGGTTATCCGGGCAGGCGTTATTACGGTGGCTGTGAGTTTGTGGATGTGGCCGAGAGCCTAGCCATCGAGAGAGCCAAAAAGCTGTTCGGGGCCGAACACGCCAACGTCCAGCCGCACAGCGGCGCGCAGGCCAATATGGCCGCATATTTCGCCACCATTAGCCCTGGCGATACTGCCATGGGTATGAGCCTCGACCATGGCGGCCACTTAACTCATGGAGCGTCGGTCAGTTTTTCCGCCAAGATATATAACTTCGTGTCCTATGGCGTCGACCGGGAGACTGAGCTGATCGACTACGACGAGGTGGAACGACTGGCCAAAGAGTACAGGCCCAAGCTCATCGTCACCGGCGCATCCGCATATACCCGCACCATAGACTTCCCTCGTTTCCGGCAGATCGCTGATGAAGTTGGCGCCAAGCTAATGGTGGATATGGCTCATATTGCCGGTCTGATCGCCGCAGACGAGCACCCGTCTCCCCTGCCCTTTGCAGAGATCGTCACCTCAACCACTCACAAGACCCTTCGAGGTCCGCGCGGCGGCCTGATATTAAGCAATGCTGATCTTGCCCGATCTGTGAACAGCGCCGTGTTCCCTAATATGCAGGGCGGACCACTTGAACACGTGGTCGCGGCCAAGGCTGTAGCCTTCAGCGAGGCCATGACGCCGGAATTCGCCGTTTACCAGAAGAGCATTCGAGCCAATGCGGTGGCGCTGGCAGAGGAGCTACAGGCGGGAGGCCTGAGGCTAATTTCAGGCGGCACAGATAATCACATCGTCCTGGTGGATCTGACGCCTATGAATATCACCGGAAGGCAAGCGGAAGAGGCGTTGGGAGCGGTCAATATCGTCGTCAATCGCAACGCCATCCCCTATGACGAGAAGCCACCTCGCACCGCTAGCGGCATGCGGCTGGGAAGCCCGGCTATAACCAGTAGAGGCATGGGCGTTAGCGAGACGAAGCGGATCGGGCAGCTGATACTCAGGATCTTGGGCAACATGGGCGACGACGGCGTTATGAGAGAGGTGCGGGGCGAGGTGATCGCTACCTGCGCCAATTTCCCGGTGCCCGGTATCGACGTGTAAGGAGGTCCAGCAGCAACGAGCGAGAAGTTTTATTTACCTTGTAATTTCTGAAAAGCCTGGCTGGCGGCGGCTTGCTCTGCGCTGGCCTTGCGAGAGCCCACTCCCTGCCCGACTACCTTGTTCGAAATCATCACTTCTGCGGTAAATGTGCGGTCGTGGTCTTGGCCTTCGACCCTGATAATGTTGTACGTCGGCGGCGGGTTTCCCTGACCCTGAGCAAATTCCTGCAACGCTGATTTAGCGTTCTCGGACACCGCCAGGTTATCGGCATTAGAAATCTCCTGCTTCAGTACCCGCAGAGAGAAGTCACGCGACACTCCATATCCCTGGTCCAAGAAGAGCGCCCCTACCAGGGCTTCGAACACCGCAGCCAGATTTGTAGGCCTCTGTGAACCAGCGCTGTTCTGCTCCCCAATGCCCATGACGAGGTATCGGCCTAGGTCCAGGCGCTGAGCGACGCGAGCCAGGGTATCCCCGCGCACGATGGCTGAACGTAGCATGGTGAGCTCGCCCTCTTGCCGGTCGGCGTAACGCTGATAGAGGTCTTCTGCCACTGCTAAGCCCAGAAGGGCATCGCCTAGGTACTCCAAGCGCTCGTTACATTCCGGCAATGCGCCCGGGTTCTCGTTCAAGTAGGAGCTGTGAACAAAAGCCTGTTCCAATAGCGATTGGTCGCTAAATGACAGCCCTAGCTCATTCTCAAGCGCATCGAGATCCTGCATACCTAAATTCAATACTCTCCCAATTCTCTGCCCTAAATTAGCTTGGCCCTTCTCCGTTTAAAAACGGAGAAGGGCCAGTTGAAAGCCGATTTTCTTTAGTCTAGAGCGCCCTTCGGCCATGGTGGCTGAGGCCTCTTTATCTCGCCGATATAAGGCCTGTCAGACGCAATAGCAACGAAGTGCTCAAACTCAGCCAGCGCATCTTCATCGGGAGGAATGAAGGTCTTGATGTAGCAGGTCTGGCCGTTTTCAAAGACAAAGGTAGGCGTGCCAAATATGCCCTCTCCGACCGCCTCCTCGTGTTCTTGACCGATCTTCTTTGCGTGTCCAGGGTCCTTAAGGTCAGCCTTGAACCGCTCTACATCGAGGCCAATTTGGCCTGCCAGCTCAATTAAAGGCGCCATCTCGTTAAGGGCCAGGCGGCCATCACCACCGTGCCGCGCGATCAGCAGAGCCAGGTGAAATTTTTCGTACAATTCGGGTCCCTGGTTCCTGGCTGCCTCAGCGGCGATCTGGCTTAGAAGAGACCTGGCTTGGGTCACATCTTCGCGGTCCCAAACCTTGTTCTCTGGCTCCTTATTATTAACCTGTTCCAATGAGAAGTTCTTCCAGGTTATGTCCAGGTCGTCCCCATAGACGCGCTTTACCTTATCCAGCCACACGGCTGCATTGTAGACCCATGGTCAGGCGTAGTCTCCGTAGATTTCCATCTTCATTGATTTCATTTTTTGTCCCTTTCCCTGCTCACTACCTAGCGCTG
>CAJWRP010000149.1 GCA_913046025.1 uncultured Chloroflexota bacterium | reverse complement strand
TGGCCATGGGCTCGCTGAACTATGGCCTGTTCATCAGGCCCATGGGCGACGAGCTGGGCATAGGAAGATCAACATTCGGCTGGGCACAGACAGCACGGCATTTCGCCAGCTCAGGGACCAGCCCAGGAGTCGGATGGCTGTTGGACCGCTACGGCTCCCGAATAATGCTACCCATAGCGGCGCTCATTACCGGCGGAGCCATGATCGGCCTATCGCACATGTCCCAGGGATGGCATCTGATAGTACTGTTCTCTCTCATGGGACTAGTGGGCATGAGCGGCCCCGGAGCGCTGGTGACCTCGGTACCAGTGCTGAAGTGGTTCGTGAGGAACCGTGGCAAAGCCATCTCCTTCATGGGTCTGGGCATTCCCATCGGAGCCCTTATCTTCGTGCCGCTTACACAGGTCTTTATAGTTACCCTGGGCTGGAGGAATACTTGGCTACTTCTGGCCATCATTGGTATGGCGGTCATTGTGCCGCTGGCAGCGATCTTTGTCCGACGCCAGCCTGAAGACATTGGCCTACTTCCAGATGGTGCCACTCCTGAATCGGACGACCAGGGACAAGTCAGCCGACGACTGCCATCTGACGACAACTCTTGGACCACGAGGGAGGCCATTCGAACGCCAGCCCTGTGGAAGCTAGTAGTTGTCTTCAGCATGGTCTCCCTGGCCGTTGGCATAGTCGGGGTGCACCGTATTCCCGCCTTCATGGACCGCGGTTTGGACGCAACACTCATCTCATTTGCAACAGCCTTTGATGCAGTATGTGCAGGGCTGGCTACCTTTACCTTCGGTATGTTGGTCCGAAAGGTAACCGTTCGCGCATTGGGCGCCCTTGGATTCTTGCTATTGGCATTGGCTAGCGTAATGACCATATACGCCTTTGGCGTTCCTATGATGGCCTATTCCATGGCGGTCTTCGGCCTGGGTATTGGCGGTATGATCTTTTTGCAAAATTTCATATGGGCCGACTATTTTGGTCGTAAGCACGTCGGCAGCATCCGGGGCCTGGTGACTCCGATAAACCTCGTCATCGGCGGCATAGGCGCGCCTATCGCAGGCTACGTTCGGGACGCAACAGGCACCTACGACACGATCTGGTGGGCTGGCGTCGTCTTAATGATATTGGCCGCACTTCTGCTTTTATTCACGGGTCATCCTTCTCGAGAGTCTGCTCATCCGGAGACATCGGCACTGGCCTGATTTGTTCCGGCTTACCACAGTTGAAGACCAATAAATAACACGTTCAACTCCTGCCAGCTGATTACTGAATCAACAAACAGACCCGTCGTTGCGCAGTAAAGGAGGGCAGGAGTATAATTACGGTACATTCTTACGCCAATTTAATCTGCCAATTTAATTTATGGAGGCGAAGCCATGGCCGTTGATGTTAATGCCGAGACCGGCACTTTTAGAGTAAAAGCGGGACTTGCCCAAATGCTGAAGGGCGGCGTCATCATGGACGTTGTCAACGCAGAGCAGGCAAAGATTGCAGAGGACGCTGGAGCGGTCGCAGTAATGGCCTTGGAGCGCGTGCCTTCAGACATTCGCAAGGATGGTGGCGTTTCCCGCATGTCCGACCCGCGGATGATTCAGTCGATCATAAACGCCGTAACAATACCCGTGATGGCAAAGGCCCGCATAGGCCACTTCGTAGAGGCGCAGGTCCTCCAGGCTATGGGT
Source organism: uncultured Chloroflexota bacterium (assembly GCA_913046025.1). The sequence goes on along the minus strand of CAJWRP010000149.1, from coordinate 4,504 downwards.
GTGGACTACATTGACGAGTCCGAAGTCCTTACGCCTGCCGACGAAAACTACCACATCAGCAAGAATGATTTCAAAGTACCCTTTGTTTGCGGCTGCCGCAACTTGGGAGAGGCTCTCAGGCGAATCGGCGAGGGCGCGGCCATGATCAGGACCAAGGGCGAGGCCGGTACCGGTAATATCGTCGAGGCCGTACGTCATGCCAGATCAGTCCTGGGCGAGATCAGCCGAATCCAGGGTATGGATGAGGCAGAGCTTATGTCCACGGCCAGAGACCTTCAGGCTCCTTTCGACCTGGTCAGAGAGATCCACGAAACCGGCAAGCTGCCAGTAGTGAACTTCGCAGCCGGCGGAATCGCGACCCCTTCGGATGCAGCTCTGATGATGCAGATTGGTGTAGAAGGCGTATTTGTAGGCTCTGGAATATTCAAGTCTTCAAACCCGTCGCTGATGGCCAACGCCATCGTCAAGGCCACCCTGCACTACCAGGACCCGGGTATCATTGCTGAGGTCTCCAAGGGCCTGGGCGATGCCATGCCTGGTCTGGATGTCAGGACCATGCCGGAAGAAGAACAGTTGGCTAAACGGGGCTGGTAATTTGCCGATAGTCGGCGTTCTAGCCATACAGGGAGACTTCCAAGAACATAGACAGATGCTTGAAAGACTGGGAGTGGAGGTGTCAGAAATACGCCTCCCCCACCAGCTAGATGGCATTGATGGCCTCATTATCCCTGGCGGCGAAAGCACAACAATCGTTCAGCTGATCGACATCTACCACTTTCGCGATGTTCTCCGAGAAAAGATCATAGGCGGACTGCCTGTATGGGGTACTTGCGCCGGCCTGATCGTTATCTCCGACAAGCTATCAGACCACCGCCCTGAACCTCTTCATATCATGGATATTGAGGTCAGTCGCAATGCCTTTGGGCGGCAACTGGACAGCTTCGAGGCGGACATTAAGTTCGATGAGATCGAAGGGCCTCCTTTCCACTGTGTTTTCATACGCGCACCGGGCGTAGACAAGATGGGCGAGGACGTAAAGGTGTTGGCCAAGCTAGAAGATGGGCGCCCCATAGCCGTTCGACAGGGAACTATGCTAGCGACGTCCTTTCACCCGGAGCTTACTGACGATACGAGAATCCATGATCTGTTCATTAAGATAATCCAAGGTACTGCCTAAGTTCAGCAAAAAAGCATAGAATTTAAAAATAGGCTAGTTATTAGTCGCGCCGTTTCTGAAGCCATGTGGCACAGGAGGCAACTGTACCTATTGCAATTCTGCTAAATCCAAAAAAGGCCACAATAAGGCCGCTCAACCCTCTGGATCCTGTGCGTTGCACAATAATGGACAGTCCGGATAGGTTAAACAGGGCCTGTTCGCTGGATAGCCTCATCGGAATAAATTCTTACCCAGTCTCTATCGTCAAAGCCACACGCATTGGCATGTCCGTTAGAAGGCGAGGCTCGGCTGTGGTCGTTTCAGCTGGTAATCGAGTCCTGGCGCTGGCCTCAGCTCAGCCCCGCTCCGGACCAGGCAGTTGGGATATTACACACCTTTACGTCTCACCCGCAGCTGAGGATCACGCTGCTTCTCTTCTCAGCGCAATTACGAAGGCTGCCATAGAAAAGCGATGCCAGAGGATTTTTCTCCGACTACGCCAGGACGACCCGCTGGTGGACATTGCTCGACAGGGCGGCTTCTTCCCGCGAGTTCCAGAGACGCTTTTTATCGGTCGGCCTTCGGCGGAATCAAGACGGAGTAACAGTCCAAACCGCAATGAGCCGCTAAGTGAAGAAAATTCAGTGGACGGCCACAACCTTTTTAGACTGTTTAATGCTGCTACACCTTCCGAGATCCGACAGGCCATCGGTATGACCATGGACCAGTGGACCTCGTCGAGAGAGCGGCTCAGCCGGATATCCGGCGCATATGTCATGCGAAGACAGGACTCCGCTGTTGGCTCCGTGAGGACTTCCCGTAAGTTCTCGAAGGGCTGGCTGGAGGCGTCGGCACACCCAAATAACCAGCAAAGCATGCCCACGATGGTGAAGTTCGGGTTGGAAAAACTTGAGTCCTGCAAGGCGGTGTACTGCATGATGCCAGACTATCAGGTGAATCTCAGGTGTATCCTGATAGACAACGGATTCGAGCAGATTTCTAAATACATTACACTGGTAAATTCAATGACCGTAAAGGCGATTGATGATATTAGGCTGAGGTCTGCAGTGCCAATAACATAGGACTCGATCTACTAGGTTTTTCTTGCTCTGGAACCTGGAGCGTTTCACTGGTATGCTAGGGGCGAATACAATATCTCGGAGGTAATAAAGGCCAATTGCAAGAGCGGATTGATACCGATCTTCAAGCACTAATCGAAACCCTGCCTTCTAAAATCAGCGGACCTCTTTTGGAACGCGATGACATCGATGAGCTTCTAGAAGTCGTCTTGGATTTGGGCAGAGTGCCAGAGGCACGATTTCTCAGTGAAAGCTTCGTCATAGGCTCCCAAGAAGTGACTGATAGTGATATTCAGTATGCAACCGAAAGCCTGGGGGCTTTCGGGGGGGATAACCGCGCTGGCATAGAGCGCACCCTACATAGGATTTCCGCAATCCGTAATAGAAGCGGCAAGGTTGTCGGACTTACCCTACGAGTTGGTAGAGCCGTCTACGGGACCATCCACATCATTGAAGACCTGGTCCTCAGCGGGAAAAGCGTGCTGCTGCTTGGCAAGCCCGGTGTTGGCAAGACCACGATGCTTCGAGAGGTTGCCCGAGTATTGGCTGACGATGCGCTCAAACGTGTCATTGTTGTCGATACCTCTAACGAGATTGCAGGCGACGGCGACATACCACACCCCGGCATTGGTCGGTCCCGCAGAATGCAGGTGCCCACTCCTGAAATGCAACACGCCGTGATGATTGAGGCTGTGGAGAATCACATGCCCGAGGTCATAGTCATCGACGAGATAGGCACTGAGGCCGATGCGGATGCTGCTCGCACCATAGCCGAGCGCGGAGTGCAGCTTGTGGCCACCGCCCACGGCAACACACTGGATAATCTCATTATGAACCCCACTCTATCTGATCTAGTAGGCGGAGTTCAGACCGTTACTCTGGGTGACATCGAAGCCCGTCGACGTGGCTCACAGAAGTCTGTAAGAGAGCGCAGAGCACCTCCTACCTTCGATATCCTGGTGGAGATCCAAGGATGGAACGAGGTTGCAGTACACGACGACGTTACTGAGGTAGTAGACCGTATGTTGCGCGGCTATCCCATCAGGCCTAATATCCGCAGAGTGGACGAAAACGGCATGGTCCACCGCTCTCGAAGTGTGTCCGTAATAACTTCGATATTCGGAATGAAGGCTAACGTCCCACGTCAACCGGAATCAAGGCCCGAACCCGAGCCTCTTCCTGAAGAGCCCATAATCGAAGAGGCGCCTCAAAAAATTACTTACATCTTGCCCTATGGAGTAAACAAGGGCCGGCTTATTCAAGCCGTAGAGAGTACTCGAGCGCCTGTGCAAATCGTCGATGAGATGTCCAAGGCGGACCTTCTGCTAACGACGAAGAACTTCTATCGCCGACGCACGCAGGCCCTCAAAACGGCTGAGCAGCGCGGCAAGCCAGTTTACGTTCTGCGAAAGAATACGCTGGGGCAGATCGAGCAGTTTGTGAAGGCCATAACACGCAAACAACAAGAGGAAGCGCGTTCCGAAGAAACCTACTCGGACGCCCTTGAAGAGGCTGAGACTGCCGTGAATCGTGTAGATGAAGGTGAGGACCAGGTGGGGTTGAATCCACAGAGCTCCTACGTTCGGCGTCTTCAGCATAAGATCGCTGATAAGTACGGCATGTCCTCGACCAGCGCAGGCCGCGAACCACAGCGCCGAGTCGTCATCTACCGGCGCTAGAGCCGATCTTCTCGAAAGGAGCCCTTCCCTATGGGGCTTTTCATAGTCTTTGAAGGAGTAGAGGGTTCCGGCAAAAGCACGCAGAGCCACGAGCTACATCGACGTCTCCATCAGGCTGATGTTGACTCGATTCTGGTCCGAGAACCCGGCGGTACGCCCACTGCTGAGTACGTCCGAGACTGGCTGATTGGCGGCCACGGCATAAGCCCCCTTACAGAGCTACTGCTTTTCTCCGCCGCTCGCGCCTCCCTGATAGATTCGGTGATAAATCCCGCCTTAGCTGAGGGTCGACCAGTTGTATGCGACCGGTACATTTATTCAACGCTTGCATACCAGGGATATGGTCGTGCCATGGACATGACCTCAATCAACAACCTGAACTCCATTGCCACTGGAGGGCTAGTGCCGGACCTTGTTGTCCTGCTTGATGTGCCACCGGAAACGGGCTTCCTGCGAAAACAGGGCGGCGACCCCAGTGACCGATTTGAACGCGAAGGCGCGGCCTTTCACCAACGGGTTCACAAGGGCTATCGGGCGCTTGCCAAAAATGACCCTGAGCGCTGGCTGGTCCTGGATGGCAGCCTGAACCA
>CAJWRP010000148.1 GCA_913046025.1 uncultured Chloroflexota bacterium | reverse complement strand
GTTTTTGTTTATATAAAATGATTGCCATCTGATGAATATTAAATTTTCCCTTTAGAAATTACAATTACAAGAAATTTAATAAGCATATGTAACTGTTGACTTGAAAATGCTTGAAAACAGGTGGGGAAAAAATTAAAAAAGGCAGGCCTTGGCCAGTACGCGGAAGTTTTCGCGGACGAGGATGTCGGATTGGTCGATTTAACAACCGTGGCAGATAACAACGATTCCGACCAACTAATGACTTGGGGCATCGAGGATCAAGCGGATCAAAGACAAATCATTGCCTGCTTTGATCCCAGCGACAAAGGAGGAAGCATGGGTAGTCTATGTCATGGTCGAAGTGGTGGTGGGTGAAGAATAGCTGATCGATGTCCGTGGGCCAAAGCCCGGCCTTGACAAGCTTGTGCGTGGCAGCCGGTCCACAGTCGATCATAAACTGCTGGTCGCCCACCTCCATGGCGAAAGATGAGCCGAATCGGGTCGGTGTGGGTGTAGGCGTTCCGGCACCTAGGACGTGTATTTTCGTCATATCTCTGGTTAGCCCTCCTGATTTCAGGGACTCCAAAATTGCAGCTGAGGAGCAGGCCAAGTTTAGCAGGAATTTAACGGATTGCACCATATTGGCTTTTTAATTCATTGGCCGGGTCGAAAATGGTGTTGGAACAGCAGGAGTCTTTATACTTCTCTATTGCAATTTAGTCATATAAGAGTTAACGACGGGTAAAACAGAGCAACATTTGCTTGCCTGAAGGCCAAGGTCGATTATAATAGCGGTCGGACGCCAGTGTAGTTTGGTAAGGCCGTGATGACCTGCAACTACTGGCATAAAGGAGTTGAGATGAACGGCAAAAGAAAACGCATAGGCATTCTGGTTGGCGGTGGCCCCGCGCCAGGGATTAACAGCGCCATCAGTGCGTGCGTTCTTGAGGCCGCCAATAACGGCATGGAGGTGATGGGGATATGGGACGGCTTCAGCCAGCTCATGCAGGGCCGCAAGGATAGAATCAGGCTTTTGACCATGAGCGATATCGCGATGATCCACGCTGAAGGTGGGTCCATCCTGCGAACATCACGCGCGAACCCTACCACGAATCCAGATAACCTCGCGACCACAATTCGTATGCTGCGTGAGTTGGAAGTGGCATACCTGGTTAGCATCGGCGGAGATGACACGGCGCTCTCAGCGTCGGAGGTTGCTCGCAATTCTGGTGGCAACGTCAGGGTTGCGCACATACCCAAAACAATAGACAACGATCTTCCTTTGCCTGGGGGCGTCCCTACCTTTGGTTACGAGACTGCGCGTCACGTTGGCACTCAGCTGGTGCTCAACCTGATGGAGGACAGTCGCACAACTAACCGGTGGTTTGTTGTGGTAGTAATGGGCCGCAAGGCTGGGCACCTGGCTCTGGGAATAGGAAAGGCTGCAGGGGCTGCCCTGACCCTTATTCCTGAGGAATTGTCCGATGAACCCATCGGTATTGATGATCTCGTAAAGGTCATTGAAGGAGCCATGATAAAGCGTAAACTTTCAGGAAGAGATGATGGTGTCGCAGTTATTGCCGAAGGAGTCGCTGAGAGGTTGGATCCTGAAGAACTGACCAAGTTGGCAGGAGTAGATATCGCCCGGGACCCCCACGGCCATATCAGGCTCGGAGAGATTCCCGTGGCCGCCATTATTCGCCGAGAGGTTCAGAAAAAGTTTGCCGCGACGGGTGTCCAACTGGGCATGGTAGATGTCACCGTCGGTTACGAACTTAGGTGCGCCCCGCCCACACCGTTCGACATCGACTACACTCGAACACTGGGATATGGCGCTATACAGTTCCTGCTCTCGGAACCAATTAATGAGAAGCTGATTCATGGTGGGCTAGTCTACATGGAGGATGGCAACCTGAGTGCAATGCCGTTTGAGGACATGCGCGATGCCGCCACCGGCAAGACAAGAATCCGTGTTGTGGACACCGCATCTCAGTACTACAAGGTTGCACGTGAATACATGACGCGTCTGGAGAGCGACGATCTTGGCAACAGCGAAAAGCTGTCCAAACTGGCTGAGATTTCCCAACGGACGCCCGATGAATTTAGAAACAGATTTGCCTCTGCCGTCTAGTCTATGACCAATTGGAGTGGCGCTTGGCGTCGATCAGGAATTGCGTTTAGAACCAGAGGCAAAACTAGTTGCATTGTGAATAATTGAAACACAAACTATTTGGATTACGTAGGACGGCGGCATTGGCTGCCATAATGTTTCTGTTTGCCTCGGCATGCAGCGCATCGACTGTCGAAGAGGTGGCGACTCCCACAGTAGTTGCCTCTACTGATGTTCCGCCACAGATCACCACATCGGCATCCTCTGAGTCACATTTGCAGTTGGCATTCGCTACTACAGATTTCGGTGTTGGCGAAAATCGCATCGGCTTTGGCCTCATTGATAGCAAAGAGGGTCCCATCCGCGACGCCTCCGTTGAGATCCAGACCTTCTTCATTCCTGAAGGCGGACAGCAGGGAGACCCTATGGAGACCGTAAATGCGGTCTTCCGAAAATGGCCCATCAGTCCCAATGGAATATACACGGCTCAGCTGGCACTGGATCGCGAGGGCAGTTGGGGGATTGGCGTTATCGCCAGTCGGCCGAATGGCAGTGTGCAGTCTGCGGCCAGCCCTATACAGGTCAAGGCGAAAAGCTCAACACCGCAGATCGGTTCGGCCGCGCCGCGAAGCGCAAACAAGACACTGGATGATGTCGACGGCCTAGACCAGATTACGACAGACGTTGATCCTGACCCAGAACTTTACGAAATGTCGGTTTCGGAGGCCCTCGATTCGGGACTTCCTGTGATGCTGACCTTCTCAACGCCAGCGTTCTGTCAGACAGCTACCTGCGGGCCTCAGCTAGACATGCTGAAGGAGCTTAAGGCTAAATATAGCGACAGAGCTAATTTTATTCATATCGAGGTCTATGATAACCCCGATGAGATCCAAGGGGACCTCAGCAACGCCATCGTTTCGCCAGTATTAGCCGAATGGGGACTCCCTAGCGAGCCCTGGACCTTCGTCGTGGATGAATATGGCTTGATTCAGGCGAAATTCGAATCCTTTGCAACCCGAGAGGAGTTGGAGACCGCGCTGACAGCCGTGCTCCAGTAGGCTTTCTTTAACCGAACTAGGACTAACTTTCAGTAACCAGGTAGTTCCAGAACATCTCCGCTTTTTGGACGCAGAAGTCGATGTCCTCGTCCAATATATAGTGGCTCTTCGCCAAATTTTCAGCCTCAGAACGGATTTCAGCTAGATAATCATCTTTAGACGCGTATCTGGACGCTATGGATAGTCTGGAGTCGCCTGAGGCAGATCTGCCAGCCTCATCGGTCGCGAAAGGAATCGTTCCGCCTGCAAACATCAGAAGCTGTTTTTCTCCACCGATGTCCGCATGTCGTGGATTCCATCCAGTATGCGATGCCAGAGGCACAACAATCTGCGGCAGACGAACCCCAGCCATTTCGTTGCCATCGCCGTCGACAGCTGGGACCAGCGTGCCGAAGGCTCCCCCAATGCTGGGGGGCATTTTCGTCGTCTGCTCGACGTCATCGCGCACAGCGTAATCGCGGCGGTGAGGAATGGCATGTCGTGCTGGGTAATTGGCGCCGGGTATGCCGTCGAATGTCTTTTTCAGGACTGCGGTAGGCACAGCAGTGCCGTCAGCGACCCGCGGATGGCTGCTGGGCAGAGGCGACGTGCCTCGCGTGACCCAGTAGTCCATGCTGACAAGACAGGCCCGCAGTAAGGGCGCGTAGTTGATAACTCCGCGAAGGTTCTGCGAACGAGCAACACCATCTCCGGAGTCGGAGGTATCAGTTGGAGGCCAGGTTCCCAGCCCGTGCTCCGTGCCCGCGAAGTGATATACTCGCACGTTGGAGCCGACCTCTACGTCGCGATTCCCGTCTGGGTCCGTATGAACAAGAGAGGCGTCGCCGCGGTGGTATTCGGACGACGAGTTTGTGTACATCACCTTGAGGGTACTGTTGCGATCATCCAGTCGCTGGTGCAGGGAGCCGGTCTCCTCATTCTCAATGTCCGTCTGAGTTGTGGCAGCGAAGGGAAACAGCGGCGCCATCATGTTGTTGCGGTCTTTGGAGTTTTGACCGAAGCGCTGGTTGAACTCGCCTCGCATGCCGCCCGCCACGTTGGCTATGATACCATCCATGGCCTCTCTGCCAGACTCGTCTTGGTTGAGATCGTTGTAGATGTAAGTACGCAGGTAGCGTCCCGTCTGAGAACGGCCGTAAGCGTAAGCGTGGTTTATATTGTCGATAGGACGCTCTAATTCACTGCCATATTTGAGCCATGAGATGCAGTCGCGGAGAGCCAGAGCGCTTAGGTTGAGCACCGGGGCCCAGTCCGTTGTATACGCAATCTGGTACAGTAGGCCCTTCTTAAATCCCTCTTCCGAGCATATGTAGTTAGGATCAGGCTCGTAAGAGCCGTCCTCGTTGATTCGACCGAATCGCCACGAGTCGCGATCTACACTCGTTGCGGGGGTATCAGGCATCTCCCTGATCTCTAGCAGGGCACTGGCTTCGTACATGTCGTGTGCTGGATACGCTTTATGGCCCTTGTCGGACAGCAAAAAGTTCTTTGTGTCACTGGGAGATTGCAGCTGTGTATATATGCGTCCTGCAAGCCCTTCGGCGTCCTGCCCCTGCATTGTAATCAGCGCTGGGTAGGTGGGCGCATCAACCTGCCAGCCACATGCAACGACGGTGTAGCCGTGCCGCATAAGAAAGCCGTTGCCAAGATCCACGGGTACGTTAATAGGAGTGTCTCCGTCAATGTTGGGCCGCTCTGCGCTGTTGAAGTTGGGCAGCGCTACTCGATTGCCTCTGTTAACAACGTCCAGGATCATTTTGCCGCTGCTCTTGGACCTGTCGACTGGCAAGATGATGGAAACATCCGAAGAGAACTCAACGAGACCATCGGCATTTCGCGGTGCCAGGTCGACATCGGTAACGCGACTGTTGAACTCGTTTAGAGGGTCGATGGCGAAACGCAGCTTGCCGCGTATCTCCTCGTAAGGTCCCACTTCGCCCCAGCTTTTGCCGTCCGCCAATGTTCTGCTAAAGTCGATATCGAAGTCTACGACGGGCATAAGATCACCTCAAGTTTTATTATTAGAATATAGCGCCCGATGCCGTCTTTGAGTGGCGCAAATAAGTTCAGGTGTGGTCCGGCGACACACGCCTGAACTTCCTGTTCGTGTAGGGAACGACGCATTAAAAATAGCGAACTTTTATGGGGTTTCCACCATTATCTATCGCGTTGCCATTTGATGTATCAGTCCGGAGACTAAGAATGGCCTGGTACTCTTCAGAGTTATACCATTCTTTAACTTTATCGAGACTTTTGAACTTCAGCACAACAATGCGCTTAGGATTCCAGTCGCCTTCAAGGACCTCGGTTGCCCCTCCTCCAATAATGAATTCGCCGCTGTATTTTTCGATCGTTGCGGGCACAACTTTTCTTTACTCGTCATATATATCTTGGTCAGTAATTTCTATGTCTGCGATCAGGTATCCCGGCGTGTTCCGCTCCTTGCATGGCAGTTCCTGTTGAGGGCGCTATCGTATTGTCACCTCTGAGATGTGTCAAATGAGGCGACTTCTGCATAAGGTAGTTAATTTCCGGCCAGCCCGTGTTATTATTGGACATAAGGCTAGCCCGCTCTTGGTGGGGTGGCCGTTTGGCGCGTTCAAATTAATATCGAGGTCTAATTAATGAGTCTCAGCGTCTTGGGGAGCATGCTGGAGTCGTGCTCTCAATTCCAAAGGCTTGAGGAATCACTAAAGAAAAAAAGAGTACGTTCCAGGGCACAGGTGTTGTCGAATGCCGTGCCCTTCACCCTGTCTACCATGTGGCGGCGCCTGCACCAGCCTATGCTGGTAATTGCGCCCAAGCCGGAAGATGCGAGACGGGTCCATGAGCAGCTGGTGAACTGGATTGGGGACGACTCCGCTGTCATGCACTTCCAGGAGTCCGAGATCCTTCCCTTTGAGCGGCTGACTTCCGATAGGGAAACGGTCCAGCAGCGTTTGCGAACGCTGTCTGCCCTGGCCAACATCCGTGAGGGGGCCCCTATAGTTGTGGCTTCCACCGCAGCTGTAGCACAGAAGACGCTGGACAAGGAAGCCTTCACCTTTCGC
>CAJWRP010000147.1 GCA_913046025.1 uncultured Chloroflexota bacterium | reverse complement strand
GGGCCTCGCGGTCGCTATTGGTGCAGGCAGCGCCTCTTACACCAACGATGTCTGGGTTGATCCTGGCCAACTCGTCCAGGTCCTTTAGAGCCAGGTGACCCGATAGAGCAGTGCTCATGCCAGCTTCCTTGCCCTCCAGCACCATATCCTTCAGCTCCTCCTCTCGGATAAAGTCGAAGAGGTTACGGCCATCCTTAGTCAGGGTATCAAGCAGCCAGCCATCACACTTGGTGGCTATAGCTAGTTTGTTCATGTTGTGCGGCTCAAGACCACCATACAGATCGTTGTCCGCAAATATGCAACCAATGAGCTTGGTGTCGAAGCCGTCCAGGACCTCACGGCAGGAGTTCAGGGTCTCCTCGGCAACTGCGTATTCGGTATCCATGAATCCGACTTTTACAGAAGTCGCATCGAGAACACCAGCGGTGTAGACTGCCATGGCCACCGTGCCTATCTGATTGGGCACCACGCCTAGAGTAACGCTGGCGTGTTTGTCCATTGGTATAGCGTTTCGCACATCTCTCACAATGTGAGGGTGCGCTGAGCCTACCCGGGCCTCCTGAAGATTCTTGACGTCAACAATGTCAGCGCCGCCCTTCAATGCCTGGAGAGCTTCTTCCAGATTCTGGACACTAACCATTAAAATCATAGTCTTTGTCTCACCAAAACCTATATTTTCAGCAGGGCTTCTTCAACATCCTGCTTCACTTGAGCCTTAATTTCGTCAGTGAAATTGATATGTGGCTGCCTTACAGGGCCGCCAGCCATTCCCATCAGCTCTCCCCAGTACTTGCAAAGAGGTGCCGGCAGGGAGCCGTTGGCCATCTCAACAGTGCGCTTCCACCACTTGTCGGAAACTTCCTTGATCGGCTTTATATGTACGGCGTAGAACTCGTCGTCAAGGTCGCCACGCATGGCCTTGTCTATGAATTGATTGTAGTAGTTCTTCTCAGGAGTGTCGAAGCGCCAGTCCGAGGTATTGGCGAACATTACCTGCTGCTCAAAGCCCATCTCCCTGCCCTTGAACATGATCCACTCATCCGGAGTGCTGATTATGGAGTCGAGACCCAGCCTGGTGTGGGCCTCAATGGAAAGCTCGGGGTTGAAACTGGCTTCTTTAACGCCAACTACATTGGGAATTTTGCAGATCGACTCTAGCCCGTCGACGCTCATTACTAGGCCGAATTGAGGAGAGTTGTAGTACATTATGGCGAGATTGGTATTGTCTGCCAGCAGCTTCACCCAGTCAATTACCTGGGCTTCGGTCTTGGTGACCATGTAAGGCGCAGCAACGATTAGTATATCGAAGCCAGAGCCCTCTGCATGGCTAGCCAGTGCAAGCATATCCTTATACGAGGTGTGGGTGACCTGGGCCGCGATAGGCCACTCTCCGTCAGCCTCATCAGCAGTCACGCCGTACACACGAAGCCTCTCTTCCATAGTAAGGCTCCAGAATTCACCCATCCCCCAGGAGCAGCCTCCGCCCTGGGTTCCTAAGGAACGGATATGTCGAATGTTGTGCCTCAGACCCTCTTCATCCAGTTCGTCTTCTGGAGTGAAAGGTGTCATGAGAGTCGTCCACTGGCCGCGCAGATTTTCACGCGCCCAATCCATTGCTTCGGCCTTGGTATACTCAGCCAAACCCCACCTCCTTCTTCTTGAAGATTCAGTGCCTTATTGTTAAGGCGTTATCAACAAAAATCACCGAGTAAAAAACGGCGCAATACGACTTGGTAAAGAGCCTGTTTCATCGGTGATTATGATAGCTACGCCCTATGCACCTGTCAACAATTAGGCGCCAAAATTCGGCTTTATTGAGGAAGATAATGGGGAAACAAAAGGGCAGCCTAAATTAGAGATGGCTTCTCTAGAAACGGAAAGGATCTTCTTCAGATTCCCAGAGCTTAAAAAGGTCCCTAGCAGCAATCAAACGTGCGTTGTCGGCACCTTGCTTGAGAGACGACGTCGGATCGTGCAGAAGCCTATTGACTATGGAACGTGTTAGGGCATCAACGGCACCCATCTGCTCCTCAGATAGGCCTTCCAGTTTGCCGATCGCCCGGGTCATCTCTTTCTGGCGAATGTCCTCAGCCTGCTTTCGCAATGCTCGTATTGTTGGCAGCACGTCCAGCGTGTCCCACCACTTCATGAACTTCGCCAGCTCATCGTCGACAACCTTTTCAGCTTCGACGGCAGCCCGCTTGCGCTCTTCTAGGTTTTCCTCCGCAATAGCGGAGAGGTTATCGATATTGAACAGATTGACGCCACGCATGGTTGCCACATCGGGGTCAATGTCCCTGGGAACAGCTAGGTCAAAAAGAAACATGGGGGCTTCCCGACTATCAGCGAAAGCCCTGCCCACCATATCCTGTGTGATTACGAAACTAGGGGAGTCGGTTGCAGATATGGCAATATCAGCTTTACTAAGGCTGTTCTCAATCTCTGAGAAGGGAACTGTTCTGCCTCCAAGATACTCTGCCAGCTCCTGTGCCCTCTCTTCGGTCCGGTTGGCAACCATTACATCGTCCACACCAGCCGTTCTCAAGGCGCTGGCCACTAGCCTTCCGGCCTCTCCAGCGCCAATTAGCAGCACACGAGAGGACTCCAACTTGCCCAGTGTACGCTGAGCGAGCTTGACGCCGGCATAGCTAATGGACAGAGGATTTCTTCCTATTGCGGTCTCTTCGCGAACGCGGCGGCCCGTCTGAATGGCAGAGTGGAAAAGGCCAAGGGTAGATACCTGAACCGTTTGACCATCTGAGGCAGAGCTCAGAGCATCCCGCACCTGACCCAGAATCTGCGACTCGCCAACTATCATGGAATCGAGACCACCAGCCACACGGAAGAGGTGATGAACAGCATCTGCCCCGTCGTACTCATAAAAATGAGGGGATACGATCTCTCTGTCCAGACCATGAAATTCCACGATAAAATCACGAATTAAGGCGGCCGTCTTTGCAGGGTTCACTGTAATTGCGTAGATTTCCGCCCTGTTGCAGGTCGAAAGTATTACGCATTCGCCGACCTTCTCCTTAAGCGCACCAAGCGCGGAAGGGAGCTGATCATTCAAGAACGAGACTGATTCTCTAACTTCAAGAGGAGCGGTTTTGTGACTAAGACCAACCAGCAGTATCTGCAAGGAAGATTAGCCTTTCATTAAATGTTTATAGTGGGTGCGCAAGCAGCGTGTACATAGACTTAGCTTACGCGCCTCCCCGTCCTCGTAAATGGTCATTTTCTGCACATTTGGAAACCACCTGGTTCGCGTACGACGCTTGGAGTGGCTCACATTATTGCCGGACTGACCTGCTTTGTTGCACCTTTGGCAAACGGCCATGACACACCTTTAACTCTTGTATACTGATTAAATAGAATCGAACTACTTAACTATTCGGTCGATTATGCACCTCACGCTTAGCCCACAGAGCATCCCCACGAGCTATCGTGAATTACTTAACAAAGATAGCATATGGACAATTAAACGGCAACGCTTATGAGCCAGTCTTCGAACCTACATCAGCCTACAAAATCACTAAATGGCCAAGACCTGATTTCCATGTTTTCGGCGGCCACTGCGGCGCTGAGAAAGCACTCCGAAATGGTTAACCGCCTCAACGTTTACCCCGTGCCAGACGGTGATACCGGCACCAACATGCTTCTTACTCTCGAACGAATGCTGGATACGGCCTCACAGGTCAAAAGCCAGTCTGCTTCAGAGGTCGCCAACGCCATGTGGGAGGGTGCTCTCAGAGGCTCTGGTGGCAACAGCGGCGTTATCCTGGCGCAATTGTTTAAAGGCATGTCCACGTCCTTCGGAGGCCGCGAAAGTGTAGGCCCGCTGCAAATCGCTGAAGCGCTGACAGAGGCCCGAGACTTCGCATACTCGGCAGTAGGCAATCCGGTGGAAGGCACGATGTTGACGGTGATGACAGAGGCCGCTTCTGCAGCCAGGGACAGCGCCACGAAGGCAGATACGGTGCTGGAAGTATTCGAAGCGTCTTGTATTGCAGCCAACGCCGCCGTGGAAAACACACCTAATCTGCTGGCAAGGCTTCGCGAAGCGGGTGTCGTCGACGCAGGTGGCCTGGGCTTTTGGCTGGTGCTGGAGGGGATTCGTCTACACCTGAGCGGGCAAGACGCCGCCTTAAAAACAGAGCTACCTGACTACATAGATATGCCTGCTTCGGCCACAGATCTGGCGCAGGAGTTCCTCCACTCCACGGAAGACGAAGAGTATGGCAACTGCACCCAGTTTACCTTGGAGGGCACGTCCTTGAGTCTCGACGCCATTATCGCTTCCATGAACGAAAGGGCTTCGTCAGTAGTAGTGATGGGCGATAGCAATCTGGTCAAAGTCCACGTCCACACAGAGACGCCGGAAGAGTTGTTGGAATACGCCCGCACACTAGGCATCGTGGACCAGGTCCGCATCCAGAACATGGATGACCAGCGGCGCGATTATACCGAGTCGTGGCGACAGCTAGCTGCCAACGCTGACACTGCAGTGCAGGTGCCTATCGCGGTAGTCGCCGTGGCGTGGGGAGAGGGTCTTGTTCGCATATTCAGGGAGCACGGCGCAACAGTCCTGATAGCCGGCGACACCATGAATCCCAGCGTCCAGGAAATAGCCGACGCCGTAGATACCGCGCCTTCAGACAATGTAATATTCCTACCCAATAACCGGAATATACTGCCCGCAGCCCAGCAGGCCGTCTCTATCAGCAGTAAGGCGCTGAGAGTAGTGCCCACATCCAACATTCCCGAAGGCATCAGCGCTCTTCTGGAGTTCGTTCAGACCCGACCACTGGACGAAAACGTGGAAGGCATGGGGGAGACGCTGTCCAGCGTGACTTGCGCTGAGGTGTGCCTATCAGTACGCTCCGTTAATCTCGACGGTGTTGACGCGGCGGAGGGCCAGGTTATTGGCCTTCTGGAGAGAAAGATGGTAGTCTCCGGCGATGACACCACCAGTGTGCTGTTAGACCTTCTGGAACAGGCCATTACACCAGACTCGGAGCTTATAACGCTTTACTGGGGCGGCCCTGTGGACCATGAGCAGGCCGGGATCGCAGCAGAAGCGGCCAGTAACAGGTTCCCAGATGTAGACATCGAGCTATTGCCCGGGGGACAGCCTCACT
The DNA here is from genome assembly GCA_913046025.1 of uncultured Chloroflexota bacterium. The sequence goes on along the minus strand of CAJWRP010000147.1, from coordinate 1,074 downwards.
ACCATTTTATTATTTCGATAGAGTAGCTATTATGACCGTAAAAATAGTAACCGATAGCACAGCAGATATTCCTTCAGAGCTGGCTCAGGAGCTAGGCATAGAGGTTGTGCCTCTTAAGGTGCGGTTCGGAACAGAAGAGTTCCTGGATGGCATTGACCTGTCATCTGAGGAGTTCTACCAGCGTCTGGTCCAAGGCCCAACGCTGCCAACAACCTCGCAGCCATCTGTAGGAGAGTTTACGGAGGTCTATCAGCGCCTAGGGGAAGGCTCGGACGGCATAATGTCCATTCACGTCTCCTCGAAGCTCAGCGGCACCTTCAATTCAGCCAAACAGGCCTCGGAACAGGCAGAGGTAGGCTGCCCTATTGAAGTCGTCGATACCTTGCAGGCCTCCATGGCCGTGGGACTTATCGTGCTGGCAGTGGCCAGGGCTGCCAATGCGGGTGCTGGCATGGAAGAGCTCGCCGCCCTGGCCGAGGACACCTCCTCACGCTCCGAGTTCTTCGTAATGCTGGACACGCTGGAGTACCTGAAAAAGGGAGGCCGTGTTGGACCGGCAATGGCCCTTATCGGCGGGATACTGAGCATCAAGCCCATGATAATCCTGCGCGATGGCGAGGTGAACGAGCTTGCCAAGGAGCGTACTCGGCGCAAAGGCGTCGCTCGTCTTATCCGTACTGCTCAGGAATTCGGAAGCCTGGAAGACATGGCAATACTGCACAGCACAACACCTGATGAGGCCCAATCGCTGGCTAGCGATCTCGAGCGACTAATGCCCGAAGGCACTCAACCGGTGATTTCCAGGGCAGGGTCGGTAATCGGCACCTACTCGGGCCCAGGAGCCTTAGGCGTAGCCTTAATCAGGTCAGCAACCACTTAGAGCGGGCTGAAAATGCAAAAATCAGACCGATTTCCGTCGATTGCTGTGGAACATGCGTACTCATCTCGGTTAAAATCAGATCGATGGCTACTTCATCGACAACCAACACGAGTTCCAAGCAGGAAGCCCTGGCCAAGATACTCGTCCAGGAGCGCGACAACGGCTGGTTAGACACCACCGTCATGGGCGGGCTG